>JBDSAK010000554.1:0-3810 GCA_039922195.1 Mycobacteriales bacterium | reverse complement strand
CGCGCGTCAGATTTTCGGTCGTCTCCGGCAAGGCGAGTGCCAGCCGCGCGACGTCGTGCCAGGTAGCCATCGCGCGAGCCTAGGCACTCCCTACGACAGGCTTTGCGCCTCGGTGGTCGCAGGGTGCACCGCGAGCAGCCCGGTACGCCGCCGGGCGTCGCAGTGTGCCGCCAGCACGGCGTACGCCGCTTCACCCATCATCGCCGCGAGCTCGGGAGCGTTGGTGACGTAGACCGGCTCCCGGCCGACGTGTGCCTCGCGCGAGGTCGTGCAGTACCAGTCGAGGTCGTGACCGCCCGGACCCCAGCCGCGCCGGGTGAACTCGGTGATGGTCGTGACGAGCACCTTCGTCTCGTCGGGGCGTTCGTCCCAGTCGACGAACCGCTGGATCGGCAACTGCCAGCAGACATCCGGCTTGGTCTCCAGCGGGTGCCGGCCGGTGCGCAGCGCCATGCGGTGCAATGCACAGCCCATACCGCCCTCGAAACCGGGGCGATTGAGGAAGATGCAGGCGCCGTCGTGACGGCGGGTACGCCGCCGGCCGTCCTCGCTGTCGACCTCGTCGATGCCGGCCTTGCGCTCGCCGCGCAGTTGCCAGTCTTCCTTGGTGAGTTGCTTCGCCATCGCGCGCACCCGCCGCTGATCGTCCTTGTCGGAGTAAAACGCGCCGTGACTGCAGCAACCGTCATCGGGTCGCTCCCGGATGATGCCGTGACAACCGCTGCCGTAGATGCACGTCCAGCTCGACAGCAACCAGGTCAGGTCTGCCTTGAACTCGTGCTCCGCGTCCTCGGGATCGGCGAACGAGAACCACTCGCGCGGGAAATCGAGCGTCGTCTCGGGTGCTGGTTTCGGGCGTCGGGGCACAGTGCTCTGGTCCTCTCGAAGGTACCTGAGAGCGTAGCGGCGTCCGGGCCCGGTAGCCTCGTCTGCGTGACCGACGGCCCATCGCGTGTGCCCGCCGCGAAAGTTGCGCTGTCGACCGCCTCGGTGTACCCGGAATCGACCGCGGCCGCCTTCGAGATCGCGTCGCGCCTCGGTTACGACGGCGTCGAAGTGATGGTCTGGACCGACCCGGTCAGCCAGGACGTCGATGCGTTGCGCAGATTGTCTGAGTACCACCAGATTCCGGTGCTGGCGATCCACACGCCGTGCCTCCTGCTGACTCAGCGCGTCTGGGGCAACGACCCGTGGGTGAAGCTCGACCGGGCCCGCGACGCCGCTACCGCCCTCGGCGCGGAGACGGTGGTCGTCCACCCGCCCTTTCGCTGGCAACGTGACTACGCGGCCCGGTTTGTCGGTGGCATCAGACGGATGGCCGACGAGACACACATCAGGTTCGCGGTGGAGAACATGTTCCCGCTGCGTGCGCGGGGCCGGGCAGTCGTGCCGTACTCGCCCGACTGGAATCCGCTGGAGGGCGACTACCAGCACTACACCCTCGATCTGTCGCACACCTCGGTGTCGCGTTCCGATGCCCTGTCGATGGCGCGCGACATGGGCGATCGGCTGGCGCATCTGCACATCGCCGACGGCACTGGCTCGGCGAAGGACGAGCACCTGATTCCCGGACGCGGTATCCAGCCCTGCGCAGAGTTGCTTGGATCGCTTGCGCAGCAGGACTTCACGGGCGTCATCGTCGTCGAGGTCAACACGCGCAAGGCCATAGACCGTGCGGACCGCGAGGCCGATCTGGCAGAAGCGCTCGCCTTCACGCGGCTCAGTCTCGCCGCCGAACCGGACAGCGACATGGCGTTGCGCAGCAAGGCCGAGCTTGAGGCCCGGCGGGCCAAGTTTGCACCCATCGCCGATGGCGAAGATGAGAGTGCGGTGCCGCGCGAGCGGCAACGTCGCTGGCCAGGAGGGCCGTAAGGGATGCTGCGCCGACTACTCCTTTCTGCGTCCGGCAACGGAGCGATCGAGAAGTTCACCAGGACGTCGCCGTTCTCGCGTCCCGTGGTCCGCCGCTTCGTGGCCGGCGACACGGTCGACGCGGCGATGTCGGTGACATCGCGGCTGCTCGATGCGGGGCTACTGGCCAGCCTTGACCACCTGGGCGAGCACACGACCGATCGCGGGCAAGCGGAAGCCGTCGTCACGGCGTACCTCACGTTGCTGGCCCGGCTCGAGTCGGAAGGCCTCACCGCCGGGGCGGAGGTGTCGCTCAAGCTCTCGGCGATCGGTCAGTCGCTGGACGCCGACTGGTGCGTCGACAACGCGATGCGCATCGTCGCGGCGGCGGTCGCGGCAGGAACGACGGTGACCTTCGACATGGAAGATCACACGACCACCGAGTCGACGCTCGAGATGTTGCGCGCGGTGCGTCAGGAGCATCCGTCGACCGGAGCTGTCATCCAGTCGTACCTGCACCGGAGTGGTGGTGACATCGAGGATCTGATCAACAGCGCGGCGAGGGTGCGGCTGTGCAAGGGCGCCTATCGCGAGCCGGCGTCCGTCGCCTTCCAGAGCAAGGAGGAGGTCGACGCCAACTACGCTCGGCTGCTCGCGCGACTGATGCGCCACGGCCACTACCCGATGATCGCGACGCACGACCCCCGGCTGATCTCGATCGCGGGGGAGCTGGCCCGCCGGTCGGGTCGTCAGCGCGACACGTTCGAGTACCAGATGCTGTACGGCGTCCGGCCGCAGGAGCAGCGCCGGCTCGCGGCTGACGGCTATCGCGTTCGCGTCTATGTGCCGTACGGCAAGCAGTGGTACGCCTACTTGGTTCGCCGACTCGCCGAGCGGCCCGCCAACGTCGCGTTCTTCCTGCGCGCGCTAGCCTCGCAGTCATGACCACACTCGCGATTCTCGGTGCCGGAAAAATGGGCGAGGCACTGCTTTCCGGGTTGCTTCGGTCCGGTACGCCGGCCAGTGACGTGATCGTGTCGACGCGACGGGCCGAGCGGGCGAAGGAGTTGGAGGACAGGTACGGAGTCTCGGCCGTCGGCTCTGCGGACGCAGCAGAGCGCGGCCGCACCCTGCTGCTGGCGGTGAAGCCGCAGGACATGGGCACGCTGCTCACCGAGATCGGTCACCTCGTGACGACCGACCAGCTGGTCGTCTCGATGGCCGCCGGCATACCGACGGCCACGATCGAGCGGCAGCTGCCGGGCGGCGTACCGGTCGTGCGGGTGATGACCAACACGCCGGCCCTCGTCGACGAGGCGATGAGCGTCCTGTCGGCGGGCTCACATGCCGACGAGGTGCATCTGGCCCGCGCCGAGGATGTGTTCCGTCATGTCGGCAAGGTGTTGCGGGTGCCGGAGTATCAGCAGGACGCGGTCACTGCGCTGTCCGGCAGCGGGCCGGCCTACTTCTTCTTCCTCGTCGAGGCGATGATCGACGCCGGTATTCTGCTCGGCCTGCCGCGTGCCGTCGCCGCCGACCTGATGGTGCAGACCGCGGTCGGCGCGGCGGTGATGCTGCGGGACAGCGGTGAGCATCCGGTGCAGCTGCGCGAAGCGGTGACCTCGCCGGCCGGCACGACGATCAACGCGATCCGCGAACTGGAGAAGCACGGCGTCCGCGCGGCCTTCCTCGCTGCGATCGAGGCCGCCCGCGACCGCAGCAAGGAACTCGCCCGCGACGGCAACTAGCGGAGCCCCCCCGCTTTTACACCCCCAACCCCGGCGAATTGACCTTTGACCGTGAATCGCCACGCTCAGCGAGCGCGGAATGTCGCGGAAATCGGTCAGTTCGCTCCGGCGGGTGAGGAGCCTCGACCCGGCGCGGAGGCGTACGTCGTTGCGCTACTTGCGGGGCAGCTGGGTCAGCCAGTACTCGACGTCCGGGGTGGGCGGCGTGCCG
>JBDSAK010000553.1:0-4738 GCA_039922195.1 Mycobacteriales bacterium | reverse complement strand
AGCGCGCGCCTACCTCAGCCTGTACGACGGAACGGGCACCGCCGGTATCTATCGCGGCTTCGCGCAGGCCGGCCTGCTCGCGTCGTACCAGAAATGCGCACACCTGGGTTGTCGGGTGCCCTTCTGCACCACTAGCGGTTGGTTCGAGTGCCCTTGCCACGGCTCGCGATACAACCGCGCCGGTGAGTACCAGTACGGTCCCGCGCCAGCGGGCCTATGGCACTTCCCGATCCTCATCGACGCCGGGAACGTAACCCTCGACACCGCCCAGCCGGGTGCGCAAGCCCCGCGCGGAACGGACACGATACGTCAGCAGGCGGAGGGTCCCCACTGCGTGTGAGTCGCGCATGCCGCAACGAGGTGGCGACGAGGGTATGCCGGTCGTACTACAGTCTGTCGTATGCACTTGAGAGCCACGCGCGGGTTGCGGCGACGTACGGATGCGCGGGCAATCGTGCTCTTCGCAATCTGCCTCCTGCTGACGGGCTGCGCGCGCCGCAGTTCCGCGGCGGCGCCGGCAAGCGGCGTCGTCGCTGAGATCGGAAGGCGCCGCGCCGCGCCGCGTCTCGCGGGCGAGTCATTGACTGGCGCTCCACTCGACGTTGCCGACTTCCGCGGGCGCGTGGTTGCCGTCAACATCTGGGGCTCGTGGTGCGGACCCTGCCAAGCCGAAGCCCGGGACCTTGTTCGGGTGGCAGCAGCGACGCAGCCACTCGGAGTGCAGTTTGTCGGCATCGACATCCGTGACAATCGGGCCGCCGCGATCTCCTTTGAAAAGGACTACGGGATCGACTACCCCAGCTTGTTCGACGGCGGGATGCAGATCGTCGCCGGCTTCAAGTCGTTCGTGTACCCACCCACGACATACGTGATCGACCGCAAGGGCCGCATCTCCGCAACGCTATTCGGTGCTATCGATCCGGCTGTCCTCGAGCGCCTGCTGCGCACAGTGGCCGCAGAGCCAGGCTGAACGCCTGGCGAACGATGCCCTGGCGGTGTCGTCCACGTGCAGCACGCGGCCTCCGCTTTGTCGCAGGCGACCATCTGAGCGCCGCGCGGACAACAGAAGGACGTCGCCCGCGCAATCGAGGACCTGGATCCCTGACCGCGCCGGAAGCGATCCTGCGCGCGACGGCCGGTTAGCAGCAATCCTCCCCGCGCCATGCCTCGAGCCCCTCGCGCACGGCTAGGTAGGCGATGCCGATGGCGGCGACGGAGTCTGCCCACCACCAACCGAGCAGTGCGTTCAGGGCAAGGCCGGCCAGCAGGATCGCGGATAGATAGGTGCAGAGCAGCGTCTCGGCCGCGTCTGCTTTGAGGGTCGCGCTGCCCATCGCGGCGGCGGTGCGTCGCTTGGCCCGGGCGAGCAGCGGCATCACGAGCAAGGACAACGCGGCGATGACGATCCCGGGAGTCGACGGGCCGGCGCCGCTGCCGGTGATCAGGTCGCGGGCGGATTCGATAACCACGTACGCCGCGAGGACGAAGAAGCTGCCGCCGACGAGCTTGAGGGCCCGCCGCTCGCGCTGCTCGCTCACGCCGCGGAGCTGCCAGATGACCACGGCGGCGGCGAAGACTTCGATGAACGAATCGAAGCCGAAGCCGACCAATGCGATGGAGCTGGCGGCGATGCCCGCGCCGATGGCGACGAGGCCTTCGGCGACGTTCCAGCCGATCGTCACGTATTCGAGCCGAAATGCCTTGCGCGCCAGTACCTGAGTCGGCTCCGTGTCGGTGCGCGCGGCGGTCATGCGTGCGCGCCGGGTTCGTGGGCGGCGTGCCGTGCGGTCTCGAACTGGAACGTCGAATGGGCGACGTCGAAATGCCCGGCGAGGCAAGACTGAATCTCGTCGAGCAGTTGCGGCGCGTGACCTTCCAGGAAGCAGGAGTCGTCGACGATGACGTGCGCGGACAACGCCTGCGAGTCGGACGTCACGGTCCACACATGCAGGTCGTGTACGCCGCGGACGTGCGGCGTCTCGCGCAGGTGTGCGATGACCTCGTCGAGGTCGACGCTGGCTGGCGCGGCTTCGAGCAGCACCCGGCCGGAGTCACGGAGCAAACCCCAAGCCGCGCGCAGCATCAGCGAGACGACGAGCAAGGACGCGATGCCGTCAGCACGCCGGTAGCCGGTCGTGACGATGACGATGCCGGCGATCAGGGTGGCGATGAACGCAGCCGCGTCGGTCACGATGTGTTGGAATGAGCCTTCGACGTTGAGACTCGATCTGTTCGCTTTCGCCAGCACCCAGGTCGCGGCGATGTTGACCGCGACACCAAGGGCGGCGATCGCAATCACCGCGCGGCCAGCGACCGGCGGCGGGTCTATCAGCCGGCGGATCGACTCGTAGAGCACCAGCAGGGCGACTGCGAGCAGTGTCGCGCCGTTGATCGCGGCGGACAGGATCTCGGCGCGCTGGAAGCCGAACGTCCAATGACCGGCCGCCGGACGGGCGGCGAGACGGATCGCCCAGATCGACCCGGCCAGCGCACCCGCATCGGTCAGCATGTGACCAGCGTCGGCGAAGAGCGCGAGCGACCCGGAGATGAAGGCGACGACGACCTCGACGACCATGAACGCCAGGATGAGTGCCAGCGCGATCGCGAGGTAGCGCGCGTCCGCGTCCCGCGACGCGCCGTGCTCGTGCCGGTGGCCGGCCGGTCGCTGCTCGCTCACGTTCGGTCGGTCTTCGCGTGTTCGACATGCACGACGCCCGCATGACTGGTGTGGCTCAGTCCGACGTCGAGCAGCATCCGCACATGCGCGTCGGCGAGCCGGTAGTAGGCCATCCGGTGCGCGCGGCGTACCTCAACGACCCGGTGCGCGCGCAGTAGCCGGAGCGCGTGGCTCACAGCACTTTCGCTGTGCCCGGAAACCGCGGCGAGGTCGCACACACAGACCTCGCCGCCCTCGAGGAGTGCGACGACGAGCCGCAACCGCGTCGGGTCGCCGAGCAGGCCTAGCACGTCGGCGAGGTCTGCGACGTCGCGGTCGTCGGGCATCGCCGCGCGCACCGCGGCGACCTTCTCCGCGTCGACCATCCGGACACCGCACGCGTCCATCGACGCCACACCGGACAGTCGCTTCACACCCGCGAACCTTTCATCTGCGCAAACGTTCAGATGAGAATACACGGCAACGGACGATCGGAGCGACGATCTGTGTCCACCGGCAATGCTTTCGGCAACGATGTCGGCAACCCTGCGCCGTATCCTTCGGTTGCGTGACCGGGCCACACCAATCGAAATTTGACTGGCGGGCGCCCGCGAAAGAAGGGCGAGATTCCCATGCGCGGCAAGGGTGAAGGCTCCGTCTATCGCGCCGGCGATGAGTGGCGCGGATACGTCGATCTCGGTTGGGTTGGCGGGAAACGTCGGCGCAAGTACCTGCGCGGCCGAACGCGCCGGGAAGTTGGCGACAAGATCCGCGCCGCGACCATCGCCCGGGACACTGGCACCCTTGTTGTCATCCAGGCCGGTCAGTCAACGGTTGCCGAGTGGATGACATTCTGGCTCGAGTCGATCGCGTCCGCGAGGGTCCGCCCGTCAACCCTCAATACCTACGGTGGATACGTCCGCAACCGCATCAATCCCGCGCTTGGGCGTCACCGTCTCGACAAGCTGCAACCGGAGCACCTCGAGGCGTTCTACCGGGCCAGCCTCGATGAAGGACTCGCGCCGGCAACCGTGCTGCACATGCACCGCATCCTCTCGAGGGCACTGAAGGTCGCGATGCGTCGCGGCCGGGTGCCGCGCAATGTCGCGACCCTCGTTGACGCCCCCACCGTTCACCGGACCGAAGTAGTGCCGTTGACGGCGACTGAGGCAAAGCGTGTTCTCGCGGCGGCGAGCACCGAGCGGAACGCGGCCCGCTGGTCTGTCGCGCTCGCCCTCGGACTCCGCCAGGGCGAAGCCCTCGGTCTCAGCTGGAACGACCTCGACCTCGACGCCGGCACGGTGACGATCCGCCGCGCGCTACAGCGACGACCAGGTGGCGGTCTCGTCTTCGTCCAGCCGAAGAGCAACGCAGGACGGCGAACGATTGTGCTCCCGCAGCCGCTTGTCAGCGCTTTGCGTCGCCAGCTGCACGTACAACGAATTGAGCGATTGGCCGCCGGGCAGCTGTGGGCGGACTCGGGCTTGGTGTTCGTCAGCGAGATCGGAAAGCCGATCGATCCGAGAGCGGACCATAGGTCCTGGCAACTGCTTCTCGACAGAGCCGGTGTCCGCCGCGCGCGGCTCCACGACGCCCGGCACACGGCCGCGACATTGCTCCTCGCGCAGGGTGTGCCCGCTCGTGTTGCGATGCAGATCCTCGGCCACAGCCAGATCGGCCTGACCCTCGGCACGTACAGCCACGTCATTCCCGAGCTCGCCCACGACGCTGCCGCGCGGATGGCCGAGGCGCTCTGGGACAGCCCAGAAATCGCTGGAAACAATGAATGGGCTGCCACTTTGGCTGCCAGCGCAGACAGCAGGGGAGACGATCCGAAGATCATCTCCCCTGTGACCTGGGCGAATGCTGTGCGCCGCCAGGGACTTGAACCCCGAACCCGCGGATTAAGAGTCCGCTGCTCTGCCAATTGAGCTAGCGGCGCGATGTGTCACCGAGGTGGCACGAGGCGGAAATCTACCAGCCTGCTCCGGCGGGCGCCCAATCAATCGGGCGCCCGCCGGACCAGGCCAAGCAGCTACAGCGCGTCGGTCTCCGATCGAAGCTGCGACGGCCCACGCTGCG
>JBDSAK010000552.1:0-4524 GCA_039922195.1 Mycobacteriales bacterium | reverse complement strand
ACCGTCGCCTCGCCGTCGAGCATGGCTGCGACGATGTCGCCGTTCTCGGCGTTGGGCGAGGTGCGGGCGTTCCCGGACGGCCCGCCGGACGAGAGCGGGCTGACCCCGCGCCAGCGCAAGGTCCTCGAGGTCATCCGCGACGCCGTCGAGCACCGTGGCTATCCACCCAGTGTGCGGGAGATCGGCGAGGCGGTCGGCCTGACCAGCACCAGCAGCGTCCACCATCAGCTCGCCGTGCTGCAGAAGAAGGGCTACCTGCGCCGCGACGCCAACCGCCCGCGCGCCGTCGAGGTCTTCGCAGCGCGTGGCGACGACGCTCTGGCCGAGAACGACGAGCGACCAACCCCCGCCTACATCCCGGTGGTCGGGCGGATCGCCGCCGGCGGCCCGATCCTCGCCGAGGAGCGGATCGAAGAAGTGTTCCCGCTCCCCAAGGCGATCGTCGGCGAGGGCACGCTGTTCATGCTGAAGGTCACCGGCGACTCGATGGTCGACGCCGCGATCACCGACGGCGACTGGGTCGTCGTTCGCCAGCAGCCCAACGCTGACAACGGCGACATCGTCGCCGCGATGATCGACGGCGAGGCGACGGTCAAGACGTTCAAGCGGCGCGACGGCCACGTGTGGCTCATGCCGCACAACCCGGCGTTCTCCCCCATCGCCGGCGACGAGGCCACTATCCTCGGCCGAGTGACCGCCGTGCTCCGCAAGATCTAGGCCGCACGTCGTAGTGGTGTCGCTGGCGAGCTTAGTTGCCCATGTCTCGCGTGACCGCCCGCAGCGCGTTGACCTGACCGCTGCCGTACCAGGAGTTGTGGCCCAGTCCGCCCTGACACTCTTGCGGTACGTCGGTCACGCCGTTGCTCTGCGTGAAGTCGGCATACCCGTCCGGCAGTGCGGTCGGGCACGGCTGCGCATCCGCCGTGCCGGTAACGATTGACGCAACTATTCCCGGCCGCATGGTGATGTCGCCCGTCGAGCCGAACCGGCTGACCACCAATGCTGCGACGCCGGCAACGTGCGGTCCCGCCATCGATGTGCCCTGCAGGTAGCAGTACAACGCCCCATTGTCGTACACCTTCCGCCGGCACCCGTCCGCGTTGGCCGCCGGGTAGGTCGACAGCACCCGGCCATTGACCGCTTCTGCGTTCCTCCCGAAGATCGAGTCGCCGCCAGGGGCGGTGACATCGACGGCGCTGACGCCGTAGCTCGAGTAGAACGACTTGAGGTAGTCGGCGCCCGGGTCGTCGTCGGTCTGCTCGTTGTGACCGTTCGCGCTGACCCCGATGACTCCAGGTACTTCGACCGGAACCACGGAGCACGCGTTGGTGATCGCTCGCTCGACCTCACTACCGGGCGGGAAGTCCGGGCTGGTGCTGTCGACGAACGGGTGCGACAAGTCGTCGCTGCTGTTGCCGGCCGACGCCACAACGGTGACGCCCTGACTCATCGCGTAGCGAATTGCCCGGCGCTCCGCCGTCCAAATTGCGCGCTGCTCCGCGTCGTTCTTGCAGTTGAAGAGCCACGGGTCGGCGAAGTAGCTGTTGTTGGTCACGTCGACGCCGCGGGCCGCTGCCCACATGAAGGAGCAGACGACCATTTCGGGGAAGAAGTAGCCGTCGTCGTTCGACGACTTGATACCTGCAATGCGAACGTTCGGCGCGACACCGACGATGCCGATGCCGTTGGACGCGGCGGCGATGGTGCCCGCGGTGTGTGTCCCGTGACCGTTGACGTCATTGCCCGCAAGCAGCGGAGTCGGTGCGCCAGAGCTGCAGTCCGCGCTGTCAGCGGCCGAGTAGTTGGCGGCGAGGTCGGGGTGCGTGAAATCGAGGCCGGTGTCGATGTCACCGACGAGGACTGACCGGCTGCCACCAGTGATGGCGTGCGCTTCCGGCGTGTGGATCTGCCGCATGTCCCACTGGAGCGGTGACAACGGGTCGCTGTCGGATGCGGGCGCGTTGGGCAGGTCGCCGGTGCCGGCATCGGGTGCGGCGAGGCGGGTGGCCAGGCCCTGGGTCGACGCCGCGCCTTCAACTCGCGCGTCAAGGCGGGCGGCGGAGGCGAACGACGTACTGACCGATCGCGCGATGAGCACACCAATCTGCGGATAGGTGGCGACTACGGTTCCGCCGGCGCGAGAGACGGCGGCCCTGGCGTCGGCAGGCAGGCCGTTCGCCTTGTACAACACGATGTAGGTCTGCGTCGCGCCGGAACTACCGGCGACAGCGGGCGCCGCGGCGGACACGCCGAGCGTCAAAAGGGCCGTGGCGCCAATGGCGGCCACAGCGCGAGTTCTTCCGAGAACCGTTCGCATGATTATCCTCCGTGGTCTTCTTCAGCGGACATCCTTGTCCGGGGAATGTCACCGAAGGTAGCCGCCATCGGCGGTGCTGAACAGAGCAAAATTCTGGTGTCATGGGTCCGTCGAGATCATGAAACCGGTGCAAACCGGCACAGCCGCTGGATGACTTACGGTGCGACCCTTGCCGCTGGGCAGCTCCGGAGCACGACAAAGCGCCAGGCCCGAGGGCCTGGCGCTTCGCGACTAGCCGTACGACGACCGCCTACTGCACCGCGTTGAGTGCGTTGACGATGCCGTGACCGTAGAAGTCGTTGAACTCCGTGGTCCCGGTGCAGGTAGCCGTGTACGTGCGTCCGACGAGCGTGTAGTCCTCGACCCCGCCCGGCGGGCAGGCGTGCGGAACCGCGGAGTCCATCAGCTTCGCGGCGACCGCGTCAGGTGACATCGTCAGCCCGCTGGCGTCCGCCGTACCGAACTCACTGATGATCAGCGCCGCGACGCCAACCGCATGCGGTGTCGCCATCGAGGTGCCCTGGATGTACTGGTAGTAGGCACATCCACCGTTCGCCTGCGCACAGTCGCGGACAACGGCCGGGTTGTTCGGAACACCGCCACCCTTGGTGATCTCACCGTTGGCACGCGCAACCGCCTCGGGGTAGGCCGCCAGGATGAGGTTCTCGTCGGTCCGGAAGCTCTTTGTGCCGAGCCCGTCACGGTACCAGCCGCCAGGTGCGGCGACTGTGATCTGCTCCATGCCGTAGTTGCTGTAGTCGGCCTTGCGACCCGACGGACCCACCGAAGAGATGGACAGCACGTTGTTGCCCTCGGTCGGCATGTCGAGGCACGCGTTGGTGACGACGCGCGGGTGCTCGGTGCCCGGCGGGTAGTCCGGACTCGTCAGGTCGACCTTCGTCGCCGCACCCATGTTGGTGTGCTCGTTGCCGGCTGCGCCGATCAACGTGACGCCGTGCGCGTGCGCGTAGTCCAGCGCCAGGTTCGTGGCGGTGATGATCGTCTGCTGCTCGAGCTGCTCAGCAGCTGAATCGGCCGGGACCATCGGGCTGTTCGGGTCGCTCGGATCCGAGTTCCACATGGCCGGCGCGCTGGTCGGGCAGTTGTAAAGCCACGGGTCGATGTAGAACGACATGTTGACCACATCGATCCCGATGTCCGCGGAGTACATCAGGGCGTTGATCGTCGGCTCCAGGAAGAAGTAGCCGGAGTCCTGACCTGCGCGGACGTTGATCAGGGTCACGTTCGGCGCGACACCCGCGATCCCGAGGTCGTTGATCGGCGAGCCGATGGTCGACGCGACGTGCGTGCCGTGGCCGTCCTCGTCGACCCATGCGGGGTCGCTGCAGGAGCCGTCCGGGTCGGTCGCGCAAGCGCCGTCGATCAGCGGATCGTCGGTCGTGAAGTTGCGGCTGAGGCCGAAGCTGAAGTTGGGCTTGATGTCCGGGTGGTTGCCGTCGACGCCGGTGTCGATGATGCCGACGCGGACGGCCTTGCTACCGGGCTGTACGGCGTAAGAACCGGTCGGTGTGGCATCGATCATCCGCATGTCCCACTGCCGGTCGGACAGTGGCTCGGCGAGCGGATTGGAGACGGCGGCGTTGCTGTGCGACGGCGGCCGGCTGTTGATCGTCGGGTCGCCCGCCTGGTTTTCCTTCTCAACGGCGTCGCGGACGGCCTTTGCACTGGCCGCGTCCGTCGCGGGTGCCTTGCCGATCTTGCGGTTGGCCGCGGCGCCGGATACGGCCCCGGTGGCCCGGACATCCTTGCTGAATGTGGCGTTGGTCGTGCGCACGCTCGCGACGCCGATTGCGGTGTGCTCGCGAGTGATCGTGCCGCCGGCCGCCTTGATCGCGGCGCGCGACGAGGCCACCGCGGCACCGCGCGTGTAGACCACGATGTAGTCGGTTGCCGTGCCGCTATCGGACTGTGCAACGGCGGCGGTGCCGCCGACGGCGAACCCGCCTGAGGTGAGGGCCAACGCTGAAATCAGCGCGGCCCCGAGTGCTTTGCGCATGCATCCTCCGTGGTGGTGACAAAACGGACATCCTTGTCCGCGTTATCCACAGGGTAGCCGGAGCGGCATACCATGAACAGAGCAAGATTCTGCGCGATCCGACCGTCAGGGTCCACGACAGAGGGCGCAAACCATGACATCGGCCGAAAAATGTGGCGGACACCCCGGTGATATCTGCACGACGCTCTCT
>JBDSAK010000551.1:0-11856 GCA_039922195.1 Mycobacteriales bacterium | reverse complement strand
TTTACCGCAAGCGCATCGACCACGAGGACGTCGTACCGCGGCCAACACTGCCACCCGGCGTCACGATCGTGACTGTCGGCGATGACGAGCGGCTGCGTCACGACACTGTGTACATCGACAACGCCTCGTTCTCCGATCACTTCGGTTTCGTCGAGCGCGATTACGAGTACCGAATGGCCAGGTTCGAGGCAACGACGACGACCGGATGGGATCGGACTCGGGTTCTCTCCATCGACGGGGCCGCGGCCGGATTGCTCATCGCGACCACGCATTTCGTCGAGGACGAGAACTGCGGATACGTGGGGACGCTCGGCGTGCTCAAGGAGTTTCGCGGGCGCGGACTGGGGCGTCTGTTGCTGCTCGACGCGTTCGCGCGCGACTGCGAGGACGGCCGGGTCGGCACGATCCTGCACGTCGACGCCAATAACGTCACGCCCGCACTCGGGCTCTACGAAGGAGTTGGCATGCGGCAGGTGCTCGCGATCGACGGCTACCGCAAGACCGTCAGCCTGTAGACCTCAGGAGTGATGTGGGCGAGGCCTAGATTGCGACGCAAACGATCTGTGGCGGCGATGATCATGCGCCAAGTATGTTTCCAAGATCAACATTGCCACAGATCAACTTCCAGGGGTCCAAGGAAAACCGCTGTGGCAGGGTGAATCTTCGCGACAGATCAGGCTGCTGTCTGGTCAGACCATCTCCCGCAGCTGCAGGGTCTGCTCGCGGCCGGGGCCGACCCCGATCGCCGAGATCGGGGTGCCGCCCATGTCCTCGAGCGCGCGTACATAGGACTGCGCGTTCTTCGGCAGGTCCTCGAACGACGTCGCCTCGCTGATGTCCTCGCTCCAACCCGGGAGTTCTTCGTAGACCGGCACCGCGTGGTGGAAGTCGGTCTGCGACACCGGCATCTCGTCTACGCGGGTGTCGCCGACCCGGTAGCCGACACACACCGGGATGGTCTCCAGACCAGAAAGCACGTCGAGCTTGGTGAGGAAGAAGTCGGTGAGCCCGTTGACGCGCGTCGCGTAGCGCGCGATGACCGCGTCGAACCAGCCACAGCGGCGCGGGCGACCGGTCGTGACACCGATCTCACCGCCGACCGTGCGCAGCCGCTCGCCCATGTCGTCCTTGAGTTCGGTCGGGAACGGGCCGGATCCGACGCGCGTCGTGTAGGCCTTGAGGATGCCGACGACGCGGGTGATCTGCGTGGGGCCGATGCCGCTGCCCGCGCAGGCGCCGCCCGCCGTCGGGTTGGACGACGTGACGAACGGATACGTGCCGTGGTCGACGTCGAGCAGCGTGCCCTGGCTGCCTTCCAGCAGCACCAGCTTGCCGGCTTGCAATGCGCGGTGCAGCACCAGCGAGGTGTCCGCCACGTGCGGGCGCAACCGCTCGCCGTACTCGACGTATTCGGCGACGACCTCGTCGACGGACATGCCCTTGCGGTTGTAGACCTTGGTGAGGATCTGGTTCTTCTCGCGCAGAGCGAGTTCGAGCTTCGCGGCGAGGATGCCTGGGTCGAAGAGGTCCTGCACCCGGATGCCCTGGCGAGCGACCTTGTCGCCGTACGCCGGGCCGATGCCGCGTCCCGTCGTGCCGATCTGGGCCTTGCCGAGGAACCGCTCGCTGACCTTATCGAGGGCCCGGTGGTGCGGCATGATCAGGTGCGCGCTGGCGCTGATGAGCAGCTTCGCGCAGGAGACGCCGCGACCTTCGAGGTAGGCCATCTCCTCGAGCAGCACCCCCGGGTCGACAACGACGCCGTTGCCGATGACCGGCACGACTTCGGGTGTGAGTACGCCGCTCGGGATGAGGTGCAGCGCGAACTTCTCGCCGGCCACGACGACGGTGTGGCCCGCGTTGTTGCCGCCTTGGTAGCGGACGACGTAGTCAACGCGATCGCCGAGCAGGTCGGTTGCTTTGCCCTTGCCTTCGTCGCCCCACTGGGCGCCGACGAGTACGACGGCCGGCATGGGTGGATCCTTCCGGTCACAACACGAAGGCCCCGGTGCGCAATGCAAGCGCCCGGAGCCACTTGCGGAGAAAGGCTACCGGTATCCGGGCGGGCGGGCAAAGCCCGCCCTAGATCACCACGTCAACAAACCCAGTGATGCGTTCCGGCGGATGACCGTGCGCAGCCGCCCGTCGTCGATCCGCAGGATTCGGCCCCCGATCCGCAGGATCACGTGTCGCCGCGTGTCGTCGATTGCCATTCCCTCCCAGCCGCGGGCAGGCATGTCCAGATACGGCACCAGCTGCCCCGTCGAAACCGAGAGTTTCGCCAGCGTGTAGTCCGCAGCATCGTCGCGGCCGCTCTTCGCGCCCTCGGTGCCGACCAGGAGCGTGTCGGCGTCGAGAAAGTGCGGGAGGTGAAGCCGTGGCTCGCCATCTTTGTCCGGGTGGACAAGGCGGGCAGCCGTGAGCCCTCCGTCTGCTTTTCCGGTCTCGAGCACATACAGCCCGGCCTCCGGCAGCGCCGCGAGGAAGGCGACCTGACGACCATCGGGCGAGAGCGCAAGGCCGGTGTCGCCCTGGTCGTAAATCTGCTCGTTCGACGGCACCGTCCAGACTGTCAGCTGGTTTGGCGCCGCGACGTCTGGCAGCAGCGCAACCGCGGTGAACGCACTGTGGCCCGCGGGATCCGTCGGCTGGCAGGTGACGAGCGCGGCCAACGCGCCAGCCGCAGTAGCCGCCATGGACGACGTGCGGCCGGGCAGCCCAACCATCATCGGGCCGACCGTGGCAACCAGGCCCGGCCCGTCTTCGGTCACGGTGATTTCACGCAGTTCGGACCCGCAGTCGCTGGGGTCGCCCGCGGCAATGAAGCGGCCGCTGTCGCCGATCCGCGCGACGGCAGTGATCTCCTTGCCACCTGGCCACTCGATCGTCGTCATCAGCTTGCCGGACGTCGAGTCGTAGAGGCCCGTCTTCTGGGTGCCCCAGTCGAGCGCAACGAAGTAGGCCGGGCCATCGACTGCTGGATCGCGTGTTGCGGCGGGTCGCGTTGATCGATACCGCGCTGCGATCGGCGGCACGAGGGCCAGCGCTACACCGCCCGCGGCTGCGGCCGCGATGATCAGCCGTCGACGCACCGGTGTCGCCACGCGATCGCGTCGGGCAATCACCGCCGTCAGCGACTCGTTCGTGACGTGCGACGACATCTCGGCAAGCGCGTCGGTCAGTCGTTGCTCAATCGGGGTCATCGGCGGTCCTCCAACAGTCGCTCGAGGGCTGCCAGCCCGCGCGATGCCGACGACTTGACCGAACCCGGCGCAATACCGAGCGAGGCTGCTATCTCGCGCTCGGACAGACCCCCCCAGTACCGCAGGACCAGGACCTCCCGATGCCGTTGCGTCAATCGACCGAGTGCGACGACCAGCGCCCTGCTGTCATCGGCCAGGATCGCCAGGACCTCCGCCGACGGCTGACTCTGTGGTGGCGCAAAGTGCAATCGGGCAGCAACGGCGCGGCGGCGCAAAAGTGAACGGCCGCAGTTGAGGACCGACGACCGAAGGTAGGCAAGCGCAGCGTCGCCGTCGTCGAGCCCCCGCCATTTCGGCTGCACCCGGGCGAAGGCTTCCTGTACGACGTCCTCCGCGGAGGACGCGTCACCCACGAGCAGGTAGGCAAGCCGGACGAGGTGCAACCGGTGGTCGGCGTACAGCTCCCAGAGATCCGGACGTCGCCTCAACTGGTCGGGTGCACCGTCGGACGCCGCGGTCGGCATTTCCGTCACGCGCCTCCTCGGGCCGACGTGCATCCGCGTTGAGAGCGCAGAGTGCGTCGAGTGGACCACGACAAAGAGACGCGTGGATTCCATTTCGGTTCCACCAGGCGAACCAAAAGTTTGCCAGGCCGACTTGTCGTACATCGCTGGGCAACATCTACTGGCAGCACATGCTTCGTCATCGTGGAAGGCGGCCGACATGGCCTCAGCGCAGCCGACTCAGCCAAGCAACGCCGGTGTGGTTGCTCCTGGCTTGTTGAGCCTCGCAACGTCACTCGACCTCGATACGAAGGTGAAGCTGCTGACCGGTGCTGCGGCGTTCACCCTGCATCCTGAGCCAAGCATCGGCCTCGGCGAGCTGCGGCTCTCGGACGGGCCGACCGGCGTACGCGGCCTGAAGTTCAGTGGCGGCCGGGTCGTCGCGCTGTTCCCCAACGCGACGCTGCTGTCGTCGGCCTGGAGTGAGGACGTCGCGTTCGAAGTCGGCCAGATCCTCGCCGAAGAAGCGATGGCGCAGCAGATCCATGTGGTGCTCGGCCCGACGATCAACCTGCACCGCACGACGCTGGGCGGACGGCTGTTCGAGCAGTTCTCCGAAGACCCGCTGCTGACCGGGCGGATAGCCGCGGCGTACGTGCGTGGCCTTCAGGGCTATGGCGTAGCCGCCTGCCTCAAGCACCTGGTCGCCAACGAGGCCGAGACCGAGCGCAACACCGTCAACAACGTCGTCGACGAGACGACGTTGCGAGAGCTGTACCTGCTGCCGTTCGAGATCGCGGTCGAGGACGCCGACGCGTGGTCGATCATGGCGGCGTACAACGATGTGAACGGCGTCGCCGCGACCGAGCAGGAGCACGTCAACAACGAGATCGTCAAAGGTGAGTGGGGTTATCGCGGCCTGATCATGTCGGACTGGTTCGCGACGAAGACGGTGGCGCCAGCGGCCAATGGCGGACTCGACCTCGTCATGCCGGGTCCGGGCGGGCCTTGGGGGGACAACCTCGTGGCCGCCGTCCGCGCCGGTGAGGTCGCTGAGTCCGTCATCGACGACCACCTCACCCGGCTGCTGCTGCTTGCCGAACGCACCGGAGCCCTTGGCACTGCTCGCGACTACCCGGCCGATCTGCCCGCGCCCGACAGTGCGGTGCGCAAGGAACAACTGCGTCGGCTGGCCGCCAGCGGAATGACCGTGCTGACCAACCGCGACCGGACCTTGCCGCTGCGGACCGGGCAGCGGATGGCTCTCATCGGCCGCCCGGCGATCGAGACGACCAACATGGGCGGTGGATCGGCGGGAGTCAATGCGCCGTACCAGGTCAGCATCGCCGACGGAATGACTGCGCTGTTTGGTGATTCGCTGCAGGTCGTCGACGGTGTCGAGGTGCGCAATCGGCCAGTGCCGGCGCGGCCGGACTTCGTGACCGACCCGCACACCGGGCGGCCGGGAGTCGGTTTCACTTTGCTCGCCGAGGACGGCGCGGTCCTGGAGGAGCGGCACAGTGCAGCCGGAAAGGCGATGGTCGGATTCGACGACGACTTCGAGGGCGTCGTCCACCGAGTTCGCGTTCGGGCCCGAGTCGACGTCGACGGACCGATCGACGTTGGCGTCATGGGTGCCGGGGCCTGGGAGGTCCGGGCCGCGGGCGAGGTGCTGCGGTGGCAGGTCGCGCTTGCCGGCACCGGTGTCGGGGAGTCGGTCATCAACCCGCCCACGCAGACCACTGAGCTCACCGTCTCGCGCGGAGATGTCATCGACGCAACCGTCGACATCCGGTCGGGTGCAGTAGACGACGACCCGATGGTCGGGATCGGCCTCTACGGCTTGATCGCCCGTCGTTCGCCGCGCGATGACGACGAGGTGATTGCCGAAGCCGTGGCGGCCGCCCGATCCGCGGACGTCGCCGTTGTCGTCGTCGGCTGCACCGACGAACAAGAGACCGAGGCCGTCGACAAGGACACCCTGCACCTGCCGGGCCGGCAGGACGAACTGGTGCGGGCTGTCGCCGCGGTAGCACCAAGAACGGTCGTCGTCGTCAACGCGGCGACTCCGGCGCTGATGCCGTGGATCGACTCGGTCGACGCGATCCTGTGGGCGGGCATCCCCGGCCAGGAAGGCGGGCACGCGGTCGCGGCGGCGCTGCTCGGCGAGATCGAACCGGCCGGGCGACTCGTCACGACATTTCCCAGTGCCGATGACGCCGCGCCAGCGTGGTCGGTCAAGCCTGCGGGCGGGGTGGTCGACTACGTAGAAGGAACGTTCATCGGCTACCGCGGTCACTACGCCGGTCGCGCACCCGCGCCCGCGTTCTGGTTCGGTCACGGTCTCGGCTACTCGACGTGGGATTACTCGCCGGCCGCGCTCACCGGGGCGTCGTCGCTTTCGGTCACCGTCACCAACACCGGCGAGCGCACCAGTCGTGAGGTCGTCCAGGTGTATTTCGAACCAGCCGCCAGCGAGCAGCCGGTGCGGCTCGTCGGGTGGACCGCTGTCGAGGTCGCCGCAGGGGCGTCGGCGGATGTTGTGGTCGACTGCGATCGCCGGCTGTGGCGACGGTGGGACGACGTGGCGTCAACGTGGGACGTACTGCCGGACGAAGGACGGTTGCTCGTCGCGCGCGGACTCGGCGACATCCGGGCCACCTTCGACCTCTAACCACCGGTTGACTTCAGAGCACCGGTTGACGTCAGCCGACGGTCGCAGGCTCGGTGACCTCCAGCGTGCCCCCGGCCGCGTCCAGGGTTGCCCGTACGCCGAGTGGCAGCGTCAGCTGCGCCAAGCCGTGGCCGCACGCGACGCCGTACACGCTGGGGATGCCGAGTTCGGCGAACATCTCCGCGCACACATCGCGAACCGAGGGTGACGGAGGATCGTCCGGCCCCGGATCGCAACGAACGCACTCGCCGACGACGATGCCGGTGGCCGACTCGAGTACGCCGGCGCGCCGGAGCTGCGTGAGCAAGTGGTCGAAGGCGTACGGCGCTTCGTGCACGTCCTCGATGACCAGGATCGCATCGCGCGCGTCGATCGCCGTCGACGTACCGAGCGAGCCGGCGAGCAAAGTGAGGTTGCCGCCGACCAGCAGACCGGACACGACGCCAGGCACCAGCGTATCGACGGCCGGATATGCGGCCGGGTGCGGGAGGACGCCGAGTGGAGCCGGATCCATCACTGCTCGACTGAGGGCTTCCGCGCTCCAGCCGTCTTCCTCCCAATCGCGCGCGAGGACCGGGCCGTGAAACGTGACGAGCCCCAACTCCTTGCGCAGCAACAGATGCAGCGCGGTGACATCCGAGTAGCCAACGACGACCTTGGGGTCGCGGCGGATCGCCGAGAGATCCAGCCGGTCGACGATGCGGCCGGTGCCGTAGCCCCCGCGCGCGCAGAAAACGCCGCGTACCGAGGGATCGTCGAAGGCGCGCTGCAGGTCGGACAGCCGCTCGTCGTCGTTGCCGGCCAGATAGCCGTGCCGGGTGCGCACGCTGGCGCCGAGCACCGGTTCCAGCCCCCACGACGTGAGGACGTCGAGCCCTGGTTCGAGCGGCTGCCGCTGCAGTGGCCCACCGGGCGCGACGACAGCGACGCGATCACCGGGCCGGAGGGTCGCCGCACGCAGCAGGGTCATGTCGCGACGGTACGGCAGCGCGGTTACCCGAGTGGCGCGGCGGCGAATCCGCTCTTGAATCTCTTGCACCAGACGACGACCGAGTTGTACTTGCGGACGTCGACACCAGCCGGGATCGCGTAGTTCTGATTTCCCTGGTTGCCCTTGAGCCGGCCGAGGCTGACGAACTTGTCGTCGAACGCCGACTCCTTCGCGTCGCCCGGCGCTTCGGACAGGTACACGAACAGGTCCGGCCCGTTCTCGACGTTGAAGTCCTCGAAGCGCACCACATAGCCCGCGTCAGTCTGCAACAGCTTCGCCGTACCGGTCCCCTTGTGGTCGAGGCTGCGGAACATGCCCTGTCGCGCGGCGGCGACTTTGGGCGATGCCGCGATCGAGGGCGCCGCCGCCGCGGGGCGGGGGGCCGCGCTCGATGGTGCCGTGGTACCCGGCGCCACAGCGGTCGCCGCTGACGAATCGGCGCTCCGAGCGGCGACCGACTCGCGCGCGGGCTCGGCAACGGCGGCGGCCGCGAGGGACGGAGCGGCTTCATCCACCCGCTTGTCGATGAAGAGCTTCTGCGGCTGGAAGACGGTGAGTACGATGACCGCCACTACCGCGGCCGCTGCCGCCAATGTCCAGAGCAACCTCTTGCGTGTCACGCGGCCTCCTTCGCCAGAACTAGCTGACAGCACAACACGCGCGACTGCGCAGCGGTGCCGAGGGGAGGCTTACGGTTTCGTGAACGCGGGTCAGCCCAGCGCTGAAGCCGCAGTGGGGTCACAGTCGGCCAGGAATGCCTCGCACCGCTGTGCCTCGTCGGTTTCGCTGATGTCGCCGGCGGCGCGGCCCAGCGCGTGCAGACTGCGAAGGAAGCCCCGGTTTGGTTCGTGGTCCCATGGCACTGGGCCGTGGCCCTTCCAGCCCGCGCGCCGGAGTGCGTCGAGACCGCGGTGATAGCCGGTGCGCGCGTAGGCGTAGGACGTGATGATCGCGCCCTCGGCGTACGCCTTGTCGGCCAGCGCGGCCCACGCCGCCATGCACGTAGGCTGCCGCGCCGCGATCTCGGCGGGATCGGCGCCGGAGGCAAGTGCGGCTTCCTCCGCGGCGAAGCTGTCGGGCAGGAAGGTGGGCGGCGGGCCGCCGAGGAGATCTCCAAATTGGCTCATGCGAGGTACTCCACCACCGGCTGGCTCCAGGTACAACGTGGACAACGCGCGCAGTTTGAAATCGTGTTTCCACATAAGGGTTTTCTGGCCTCATTCTGTCGGACCTGCTCGGTAGAGTCGGTGTAACGCGATCAGCCTTCCCCGCGCATCGCAGCCGGTGCTCTGCGTGCGCGAGGGGGTTGGTTCGATGTCGGTGATGTCAGCGGTCCGTGAGCTCTCCGACGCGGATGCCGCGCTTCGGTTTGACCCGTCGGTCGATGTGGACGCCAAGCCGATCGTCGCGGTCGGTGAGTTGATCGTGCGGATCGAGCAGGCATCGCGCGCGTTGGAAGCGCTGCGTTCGCGGGCGATCGGCCGGTTCGACGCGGCGGGTGGGGCGTCCGCGGACGGTTCGCCGTCGACGGCGGCGTGGCTGCGCGGGCGCTGTCAGCTGCACCCGACCGAGGCGCACGCCCGGGTGCACACCGCGCGCGTTTTGCGTGACCTGCCCGCCACGGCGGAGGCCCTTGCAGCCGGGCGGATCCCGTTCGCCAGCGCCGTGCTGATCGCCTCGCTCGCCAAGGACGCGCCGATCGAGGTGATGCGGGCCTGCGAGCCGGAGATGCTGTTCGCCGCCGAGGCGGTCAACCCGGCGCAGCTGCGCGGGGTCATCGGCCGGCTCCGCTACAGCTACGCCAAAGAAGCGGTGACCCGGGACGAGGCCCGCCGCTATGCGCTGCGGCAGCTGCACCTGGCGAGCCGGTTCGACGAACTGCACTCGGTCAACGGCTGGCTGATGCCGGAAACCGCCGCCGGGCTGCAGATCCTGCTCGAAGCCCGGATGACCCCACCTGCCCCCGACGACCCGCGAACCCGCCCGCAGCGCCTGCACGACGCGTTGGCGGCCTGGGTCGCCGAGACGCTCGCCACCGGCGAACTCCCCGACCAGGCCGGCGAACGACCACACGTCACCGTCGTCGTCGACCGGCGCACCCTGCTCGACACCCCCGGCGCGCCACCCGCCCACCTCGAGCGGCACGGCCCGATCAGCGGCGAAGCCGCCCGCCGGCTGTGCTGCGACGCCAAGGTCGCCCGCGTCATCACCGACGGGCCGTCCGAAATCCTCGACGCCGGCCGCTACACCCGCACCGCCACCCCGGCCATCCGCCGCGCCCTGCGCGTCCGCGACGGCGAGCACTGCGTCGTCCCCGGCTGCACCGTCCCGATCCGCTGGTGCGAGGTTCATCACCTCATCCACTGGATCGACGGCGGTGAGACCAACCTGGGCGACCTCGGCTACGTCTGCCTGCCCCACCACCACGACGTCCACGAAGGACGGATGACCCTCCACCGACAACCCGACGGCACCTGGCAACTGCGAAAACGCGAATGAGCTGACCTGGGGGATGCGCGTGGCCGATGGATCAGCGAAGCCGACGAAGCCTATGTGCGTCGTCGAACAGTTCGCGGACGACGAGGCGCGACGACACCAGTGCCGAGATCGACGCCGAGCCGAGCCACATGTACATGACGATGATCTGGTAGCGGATCGCGTCGATCGGTTCAACTCCCGCGATGATCAGCCCGGTCATCGCGCCGGGCAGGGCGATGAGCCCGACGATCTTCGTCTGGTCGATCGCCGGAGCGAGGGCGCTGCGCAGGGCCAACCGCAGATGCGGCCGGAACGCCTCCCGCGCGGGCAAGCCGAGCGCGAGCCGCGCCTCGATCAAGTGCCGAGCGGACGCCACCTCGTCACGGATTCGGGTCAACGCGACTGTTGTCCCCTGCATCGAGCTCGAGACGAGCATCCCGCCGAGCGGTACGACGACCGACGGCCGCGCGGCGATCGCGCCGGAGCCCGCGAGCAGCCCGAGCGACACGCTCACGCCGGCGAGCAAGCCGACCGTTGCGCAGACGCGCCCGCGCGGTAGTTCCGGCGCCCGCCCGCCGGCCGTGTAGCCGCCGAGGATGACCATGCCCAACACCCAGCCGAACGAGCCGGGCAGCCCCGCGCGCTCGAAGATCACGCCGAGCACGGCGCCGACAGCGATCAACTGCATGCCCGCCCGGACCACGGCGACCACCAAGTCGCGTTCGAGCCCGAGCTGCTCGCGAGCGATGACGAAGCCGGCAACGCCGACGAGGACGAGCGAGAGGGCGACGCCCCACCACGGAGGCAGGGGCACAGTCGTTGCTGTGGCGGCGTAGACGGTCATCGCGGATCCACCAGGAACTCACGCGCTCGGTCGTCCTCCGGCTCGTCGAACACTCGACCGGCAGGCCCCTCGTCCACCACAGTTCCCGAATGCAGGACGATCGCGTAGCTCCCCACCCGCCTGGCCTGCCGAGGGTCGTGACACACCCATACCGCCGACATGCCGTCGGCGACCAGGCGGGTAACGGTGTCCTCCACGGCAGCCGCTGCGAACGGATCGAGCGCTGATGTCGGCTCGTCGAGAAGCAACACGGCCGGCTCGAGCGCGAGCGCGCGGGCGAGGCAGACCCGCTGCGCCTCACCACCCGAGAGCGTCATGGCATCGCGCAGCAGCATTGAGCCGGGCAGGCCAACCCGCGTCAGCAACGCATCGCCGGCGGCCTCGCTCAAGTCACGCCGGGCCACCCGCAGGTTGTCGAGCACTCGGCCGGGGAACGGCGTAGGCGCCTGAAACAGAAGTCCGACCTCGCGGCGCAGCGCCAGCACGTCGTACTCAGGCAGCGAGCGGCCGCGCAACGCAACGCTGCCGGACGTCGGTTCTTCCATCCGATTGAGCAACCGCAGCAACGTGCTCTTGCCGGCTCCCGATGGCCCCACGACCACCGTGATCCCCCCCGAGGGAATCGTTGCGTCGACGTGCTCGAGCGGATGCACGTGCTCGTCACCGTCGCCGCGGGTCGTCGCCACGTCGACGAGTGTGAACAGCGCGGGAGTCGGCATTCCGCCATGATGCCTGTTGTCGACGGAAGGAAACCTGACGGTGGACATACTTGCCGCAACTGAGGACGGTCTCTACCTGATCTCAGGCGACGCCGAGCCTGACCAGATCGCCGACGGCCCGATGCTGCACGTGGTTTCCACCGATGAGGGCAGCGTGGCCCTCGGCGAGGGCGGCACCTTGTGGAGCGTCGACGACGATGGCGCGGCGGAGTTCGACGAGCTCGGCATTGACTCGCCGGCGTGCCTGCTCCTAGACGGCGACGCCATCTGGATCGGCACCGAGAAAGCGCGGCTCGTCGCCGTGCATGGGCCGGAGGTCACCATCGTCAAGGCCTTCGACGACCTCGAGGGCAGAGCCGCCTGGTACACCCCGTGGGGCGCGCCGGCCGCGGTGCGGTCCATGGACATCGACGACGACGGCGTGATGTACGTCGGCGTGCACGT
>JBDSAK010000550.1:0-6728 GCA_039922195.1 Mycobacteriales bacterium | reverse complement strand
TCAACGTCGAGATCACGCCGGAGCTCGCCGTCCGGCTCGCGAGCGCATACGCGACGATGCTTCGGAAGGGGAGCAGTGTCACGACGAGCCGCGATGCCTCGCGTGCCGCACGCGCCCTGAAGCGCGCGGTCATCAGTGCCCTCACGGCCAGCGCCATCAACGTCCGCGACCTGGAGGTCGCGCCGACACCGGTGACGCGATTCGACCTCGGCATGACCGATTCGGTCGGCGGCATCACCTTGCGTACGACGCCGGGCGACCCGCAGAGCATCGACATCGTTTTTCTCGACAGCGAGGGCGCCGACCTGTCGCTCGCCGACCAGCGCAAGCTCGAGCGGGTGTTCTATCGGGAGGAATTCCGGCGGGCGTTCCCCGGTGAGATTGCCGAACTCACGTTCGCCGCGCGCTCGCTCGATCAGTACACCGCCGAGCTGATGAGCAGCGTCGACGTGTCCGGCGTACGCGACTCCGGGCTCAAGGTGGTCGTCGACGCGTCGGGTGGTACGACGTCGATCGTGCTGCCCGCGCTGCTCGGAAAGCTCGGCGTCGACGTGCTCACCATCAATGGCCGGGTCGACGAGCTCTCGACCACTGAGTCACTCGCAGACCACATGCGCGGAATCGAGCGGCTCGGCGAGTTGGTCGCGTCGTCGCGGGCGACGTTCGGCGTGCGCTTCGACCACGCGGGCGAACGCATCGCGATCGTCGACGAACGCGGGGTGCTGATCCATGACGACCGCGCGCTGCTGGTCGTTCTCGAACTCGTCAGCGCCGAACGCAAGTCCGGAGCGGTCGCGCTGCCGGTACACGTGACGCGGGTCGCCGAACAGATCGCGACGAGTCATGGCGTCGGCGTCGTGTGGAGTCCGCAGAGCGCAGGCGACTTGCTCAAGCTCGCCCGGTCCGGCGGCATCATCTTTGCGGGCGACGGGCGGGGCGGCATGGTGATCCCGGAGTTCACCCCCGCACTCGACGGGCTGGCGGCGTTCGTTCGCCTGGCTGGACTGCTGGCTCGCAGCGGCGAACCGCTGAGTGCCGTGGAGGCGCGCATCCCGGCCGGGCACGTCGTACGCCGGTCTGCCGCGACCCCGTGGGCCACGAAGGGGCTCGTGATGCGGTCGGTGGTCGAGGCCGCCGGCTCGCGCGCACTCGACACGACCGAAGGAGTGCGGATCATCGAGGACGACGGCAGTTGGGTGCTCGTCCTCCCTGATCCCTCCGAGGCGGTCACCCACCTGTGGGCCGAAGGGCCCGACCCTGCGCGCGCCTCGGCGTTGCTCCAGAACTGGGGCGACGTCGTCGAGAGCGCCGGACGATAGCGGCGGGTCACCCACATGCGCACGCCGCGATGAATTCCGCCATCGAGCCCGGTGGTGCTGGCGAGCGCCGTCGGCACGATCGCGGTGACTTCCTCTCCACGTCGTTGCTCCTCGATCTGACGACGATCACCGTTGACCCGGCGTACCTCGAAGCGGCCGGGCGACGCGCTGCACGTGGCGAGCCCGAACCCGCGCATCGGCGCGGCTTCACGGCAGGCGCGCTGCTGGCGGTCATCGGCCTGCTCATGGCCGTCGCGTTCCGCAACACTCGCGAGAGTGCGCCGGAGGCGGCGCGGGTGCGCGCCGGCCTGGTCGCCCGCGTTGACCAGTTGACCAAGGACGGCGATGCGCAGGTCGCTTCGATCGAGGTGCTGCGCCGACGGGTAGCCGCCGATCGGGAGGCGGCACTCACCGCGGCGGTGGACCTCGATCTGAAAACCGAACTCCGGGCGCTGGAGTACGCCGCCGGTGCGGTGCCAGTCAGCGGTCCTGGCATCGTCCTGCGGCTGGGCGACGCCACGGTCGCCGTACCGGATGCGGTGACCCGCGTGCAGGATCGCGACCTCCAGCGGGCGGTCAACGTCGCCTGGGCCGCGGGCGCTGAGGCGGTCGCCGTCAATGACCAACGGATCGGCCCGTTGACGGCGATCAGGCAGGCGGGCGAATCCATTCTGGTCGACTACCGGCCGGTGACCTCGCCGTTCGAGATCGCGATCGTCGGTGACGCGACCGCGATGGAAACGGCGTTCACGCTGTCGTCCGGTTCGCGTACGTTGCGGGCGATCGCCCGCAACCTAGGGTTTGCGTACAACGTCGAGCGCAAGAGCCGGATCGTCCTGGCCAGTTCGGCCGGCGCACGGCCGTCGGTCGCCCGACCGGTCGGTGCATCGAACAATCAGGAGAGGTCGCCCGCCCCGTGATCGCATTCGCCGGCCTGCTTCTTGGCGTCGTCCTCGGCGTGGTCGTCAACCCCACCGTTCCGGTGTGGCTCGAGCCCTACCTGCCGCTGGCCGTCGTCGCCGCGCTTGATGCGGTTTTCGGCGGGATCCGGGCGACCCTCGACCACATCTTCGACGAGCGGGTCTTCGTGATCTCGTTCCTGTCCAACACCCTTGTCGCCGCGCTCATCGTCTTCCTTGGCGACCAGTTGGGCGTCGGCGGGCAGCTGTCGACCGCGATCGTCGTCGTACTCGGCATCCGAATCTTCTCGAACGTCGCCGCGATTCGCCGGCATGTGTTCCGCGCATGAGGTCGCGGCGCTGGCAGGCGCAACTGACCGTTGCGGTCCTCGCTGCACTACTCGGCTTCGGCCTCGCGGTCCAGGTGCGGACAACTCAGGACCGGTCGGCGCTCGGGTCCGCCCGCCCGGACGATCTCCTGCGGATCATCGACGATCTGAGCGCCAGGTCCGAACGGCTCGCGAAGGAGGAGGCCGATCTGCGCGCGGCGGGGGACCGGCTGGCCAATGCCGTCGACCGCGACGCGGCGGCCGTTGAGGAAGCCCGGAAGCGGATCGCCGCGCTCTCGATCCTGGCCGGCACCGTGGCAGCTCACGGGCCAGGAGTGCAGGTCGTCGTCGACGATCCGGGCCACAAGCTGACTGCGGACTTCATCGTCGACGTGATCCAGGAGTTCCGTGACGCCGGCGCGGAAACGATGATGATCAACGGCCACCGAGTCGGTGCGTCGACGTACGCCGTCGACAACGACGTGCAGATCGTCCTCGACGGGGCAACGCTGTCGCAGCCGTACACGATCATCGCGATCGGCGACGCCCCCACGATGGCGACCGCGCTCGCGATCCCCGGCGGCATCGTCGAAACCGCCGAGGACAAGGGCGCGCGGATCAGCGTCACGCAGTCCGCCGATGTCGTCGTCGACGCCTTGCGGCCCCTTTCGACGCCTCGGTACGCTCGTCCTGATTCGTCCGAGTAAGTCCTAACAAAGGAATCGCGTGTACCCCGCCGACCTGAAGTACACAGCTGAGCACGAGTGGGCCAAGGCCGAGGCCGACACCGTCCGCGTCGGAATCACGCACTTCGCGCAGGCGGCACTGGGCGACATCGTCTACGTCTCCTTGCCGGAGGTCGGCGCGGAGGTACGCGCGGGGGAGGTGTTCGGCGAGGTCGAATCGACCAAGAGCGTGTCGGACCTGTACGCGCCGGTCAGCGGCACCGTGGTTGCTCGCAACAGCGAGCTCGACGCACGGCCGGAGTTGCTCAACTCCGATCCGTATGGCGACGGGTGGATCGTGGCGATCGAGCCGACAGATCACGACGAGGTGTCCGGGCTGCTCGACGCGCAGGCCTACGAGTCTTCCCTCACCAGCTAGCCTCGACTCGAACTTGATAGTTGGGTGGCGGCGATCAGCCGGATCGGCCGCAGACAGTTGACCAGTTCGTAGGCCGTCGCTAACCTCCACCGGAGGTTGAGGTGCGGGGACACACCCGCATTGCGGTACGGCGACGGAGGCGGGTTGCGCGTGTTCTGCACCCAGTGCGGCAACGAGAACAGCGAAGACAGCCGATTCTGTGCGCGTTGCGGGGCGGAGCTGCGGGGCGCCCGCCAGTCGGCAGCCGAGCAGACATCCACGATCTCGCTCGCCCCGATCGAGGGCGAGCATGGCGACGAGGACCGCGAAGTCGGTTCACCCGCGGACTCGCTCCCGGCCGGCACGGCTCTGCTGGTCGTCAAGCGCGGCCCCAACGCCGGCAGCCGGTTCCTGCTCGACAAGGACCTCACGACGGCGGGTCGGCACCCAGAGAGCGACATCTTCCTCGACGACGTGACGGTGTCTCGCCGGCATGCAGAGTTCCGCAGCGTCGGGGGTGGGTTCGAGGTGCGCGACGTCGGGTCGCTCAACGGCACGTATCTCAACCGCGAGCGCATCGAGTCCGTCGCGCTCGCCGGCGGTGACGAGGTGCAGATCGGCAAGTTCCGGCTGGTCTTCTTCAGCGGCCCGCACACCACCGAAGCAGACGTCGAGCAATGAGCGGCGCGCGCAAGGCGTTCATGAGCATCGGCGAGGTGCTCGGGCAGCTGCGGGCCGAGTTCCCCGACGTCACCATCTCCAAGATCAGATTTCTCGAGGCCGAGGGCTTGATCGACCCGGAGCGCACGAGCTCGGGCTACCGGAAGTTCTCGCGCGATGACGTGGCGCGGCTGCGTTACGTTCTCGCCGCCCAGCGCGATCACTACCTGCCCCTTCGGGTCATCAAGGCGCATCTCGAGGCGCTCGATCGTGGGCTCGAACCCTCGCTGCCGGGTGAGACCGGCCCGCGGGTGCCCCAAGCGGTGACGGCGTCTGCCGGCGTTCCGGGTCCGGAAGCCTTCCTGCATGAGGCCAGCGAGGTGCGCCTCTCGCGCGACGAGCTTGCCGCCGCCGCGGGGCTGACCCTGGAGCAGCTTGCCCAACTCGAGCAGTACGGGCTCATCGGCCCCCGTCAGGGGAGCACTTACTTCGACGGTGATGCGCTCATCGTGGCGAAGACGGTCGCGGAGATGAGTCGCTACGGCATCGAAGCGCGGCACTTGCGGCCGTTCAAGAGCGCCGCTGACCGGGAGATCGGCCTGTTCGAGCAGGTCGTCAACCCGCTCGTCCGGCAGCGCAATCCGGAAGCGCGCACCAAGGCCGACGAAGTCGTCCGCGAGCTCGCGGCCCTGTCGATGAAGCTGCACTCGACGCTCGTCCGCGCCGGCCTGCGCCCCGGACTCACCCGCTGATCTGACGGCGGCCGGCCGGAACTGCGGCCGCGCCGGGCGCGTGCTGCCACCTCTGGCCAAGCGGTGTACTTTCGATGAGCCGCGGATCCGCGGCGGCGTCGGCTCGGAAGGACACTGAGTGCGCGAATTGACAGTGGTCGGGGTTCGCGTCGAGTTGCCGACCAACCAGCCGATCGTTCTCCTGAAAGAGGCGGACGGCGACCGCTATCTGCCCATCTGGATCGGTGCGGTCGAGGCGACGGCCATCGCGTTCGCCCTGCAAAACGTCGTGACCGCGCGCCCGATGACACATGACCTCCTCAAGGACGTGCTCGACGCGCTCGGGGCAGGAGTGACCTCGGTGCACATCACCGACCTGCAGGACGGGATCTTCTACGCCAACCTGGTACTCGACACCGGCGCCGAGGTCTCCGCCCGGCCGTCGGACTCCATCGCACTCGCGCTGCGGACGGGCGCGACGATCTTCGCGGACGAAGCGGTGCTCACCGAGGCCGGCATTCCGATCGCCGACGAGCAGGAGAACGAAGTAGAAAAGTTTCGCGAGTTCCTCGATCAAATCTCCCCCGACGACTTCAACACTTCGTCATGACGCTCAGAGTCTCGATCACTACTTAATGCTTCCGGCACACGTAACCCTCAACTGAAGGCCGAGGGTTTCAACTCACCGGTATACGGACGTTGACGGCCGTGGGGACTATCCCTACCGTCCGTCGAGTCAGTAAGCACCGGACCCGGCTACGGGTCCGACGGGAAGGCGGCAGCAGTGGACCAGTCGGACGAGCCGGGCGGCGCCGGCGCCGGCCCGCGTGCCGCGCGCCAGGAGCCGCTATTCGCGGACGACTTCGGCGGACCGCCGCCCGAGGACGTCGGCTATCGGGGACCGACCGCCTGCTCCGTAGCCGGCATCACCTACCGGCAACTCGACTACTGGGCCCGCACCGGGCTGGTGACCCCGAGCATCAGGGACGCGTCGGGATCGGGGACGCAGCGGCTGTACTCGTTCCGTGACGTGCTCATTCTCAAAATCGTGAAGAAGCTGCTGGAGACCGGTGTGTCCCTGCACAACATCCGGACCGCGGTGGAGCACCTGCGCAGCCGGGGCACCGACGACCTCGCCAGCATCACCTTGATGAGCGACGGTGCCCGGATCTACGAATGCACCTCCGCCGATGAAGTCATCGACCTCGTGCAAGGTGGCCAGGGCGTCTTCGGGATCGCGGTCGGCCGGGTGGTGCGCGAAGTCGAGGGCTCTCTCGCGCAATTCCCGGGAGAGCGTGCGGGCGAGGAGCCGGCGGCGCAGGCCGCGGACGAGCTAGCGAGCCGGCGCCGGCGCCGGACGACCGCGTAGCCGCAGCCACACCGGTGAGCGGACGCGGGTCGCCACCAGGGGCACCGGCGGAGTTCATCGGGCGCCTGGTCGAGGTCGACCGGGTCGAATGGGCCCACCCCGAGGATGTCGACCTCGGCGACCTCGAAGCGTTCCTGGCTCAGCACGGCATCGGTCTGGGCACCGCCCCGCTGGGCACCGCCCCGCTGGACAGCCGTGCGGTGGTCGGCGCTGGACTGCTGCTGAGCGGCGACATCCGCACCCATCGACGCAGCCGCCGGCCGGCCGCGTCGCCGGCGCGGCGCGTGCCGGCGGCTTGCGCCGTCGTGTACGCCCTGGGCGGCAACGCGGAGAGCCGG
>JBDSAK010000549.1:0-13825 GCA_039922195.1 Mycobacteriales bacterium | reverse complement strand
CGCCGCGCGACTCAACCGCCGCCCACGCAAGACCCTCAACTGGCGAACACCCGCCGAAGTGTTCAACGATGCCCTTGTTGCGTCGACCGACTGAATCCGCCTGGCGATTCACGGTCAAAAGTCATTTCGCTTCTTGGCGGGTGGGTGGGTGGGGTCTTGGGACGGTCGGGGCTAGCGGCGGCCGACTAAGCGCAACGCCGTGCCGACCAGCGAGACGTGGCTGAACGCCTGGGGGAAGTTGCCCACCTGCCGGCCGAGCTGGGTGTCGTACTCCTCCGCCAGCAGACCGACGTCGTTGGTCAGGGCGCAGAGCCGGTCGAACAGCTCGGTCGCGTCATCGATGCGGCCCATGAGTGCGTAGCAGTCGGCGAGCCAAAAGCTGCAGGCGAGAAAGGCCCCTTCGCCCGACGGCAAGCCGTCGACATCCGACTCGGTGCGGTAGCGCAAAACGAGACCGTCTTCGAGTAGCTCGCGCTCGATCGCGGCAACGGTGCCGACGACTCGCGAATCGTCGGGCGGCAGGAAGCCGACGAGCGGCAGGAGCAGCACGCTCGCATCGAGACCCGGAGCCCCGTAGTACTGCATGAACGCACCCCGCTGCGCGTCGTACGCCGAGCGGCACACCTCGGCATGCACCTCGTCCGCCACCGCTCGCCAACGAGCCGCGTCGGCGCCGCCCAGGCGCTCCTCGGTGCGCGCCCCGCGATCGAAGGCGACCCAGGCCATCACCTTGGAGTGCGTGAAGTGCCGGCGAGGGCCGCGGACTTCCCAGATCCCCTCGTCGGGTTGGCGCCAGGCCGTCTCCAGATGGTTGAGCAGCTGCTTTTGCAGCGCCCACGCAAACGCGTCGTCGGCAACACCGTCGGCCGCCGAATCGAACAGGCAGTTCATGACCTCGCCGTACACGTCGAGCTGCAGTTGACCGGCGGCGGCGTTGCCGACCCGCACCGGCTGCGACCCCTCGTAGCCGGCCAGCCAAGGCAATTCGAATTCGGTGATCCGCCGCTCCCCTGCCGGCCCGTAGAGGATCTGCAGGTCGCAGGCGCGACCGGCGACCGCTCGCACCAGCCAGTCCCGCCAGGCCGCGGCCTCGGCGGTGTAGCCACAGCTGAGCAGCGCCTCGAGGGTGAAGCTCGCGTCGCGCAACCAGCAGTAGCGGTAGTCCCAGTTGCGCATGCCGCCGATGGCCTCCGGCAGCGACGTCGTCGGCGCCGCGACGATGCCGCCGGTCGGGCCATAGGTCAGCGCCTTCAACGTGATGAGCGATCGGAGTACGGCGTCGCGGTGCGGCCCGTCGTACGTGCACCGTCCCGACCACTCGGTCCAGTAGTCGTGTGTGTCGGCCAGCGCATGCTCGGCATCGACAGCCAGCGGCATCGGCTCGTGCGACGGGAACCAGGTCAGCACGAAGGGAACCCGCTCCCCGGCCGACACCGAGAATTCCGCCGCGTGCTGCATTCCCGAGCCGCTCATCACGACCGGGCCTCGTAGGCACAGCGCATCGGGACCGGCGACCGCGAGTAGCGCGTCGGCGACTTTGCGCATCCACGGCACGACAGACCCGTAGCCGAATCGGATGGTCAGCTCGGCGGTCATCGTCACGGTGCCGCTGACTCCTTCGACGATGCGCACGATGTCCGGCGCGCGGCCGCGTGGCGGCATGAAGTCGATCACTCGGACGACGCCGGAGGAAGTCTCGTGCGTGGTCTCCAGGACGAGTGTTCCGGGCCGGTAGCAGCGGCTCGTGTTGGCGATCTCGCCGGCCGGGGCGATCAGCCAGCGGCCGTGCGACGGGTCGCCGAGCAAGCCCGCGAAGCACGCATCGGAGTCGAACCGTGGAAAGCACAACCAGTCGACCGAGCCGTCGCGTCCGATGAGCGCTGCGGTCCGCGTGTCACCGACGAGCGCGTAGTCCTCGATCGCCAGTGGCACCTGCGGCTCCAGTCAGGACGGGGTGGGGACCGGCGTGGGCGCGCCGGCCTCGTTGTGGTCGAGCCCAGCGACGCGGTAGAGCCGCCGGCCGCCGGTAATCAGCAGCACGAGGGCAAACACCGTCGCGCCGGTCAGCACGATTGTCGTGCCCGATGGCACGTTGAGGTAGTAGCTCAGGTACATCCCGACGAACCCCGACCCCGCGCCGAGCAGCGTCGACAGCCGCAACATCATCGAGAACCGGTCGGTCAGCATGCGCGCCACCACAGCCGGGATGACCAGCGTCGCGGCAACCAGGGTGACGCCGATGATGGTGAGCGTCGCCAGGATCGCCAGCGACAGGACGAGCATCAGCAGCGCATCGAGGCGCGCGACCGACACCCCGCTCACGTCGGCGACGTCGGGATCGAACGTTGCGAACAACAAGGCGCGGTAGTTGGTGAAGACAACCGCGACGGTGAGCGCAGTGACCGCCACGAGCGCCCAGATGTCGGATGCGTCGATGCCCAGGATGCTGCCGAAAAGCGCCGTGTCGAAGGCGATGCCCTTGTTGCCGTACCGGGTGAGCAGGGCCACACCGAGAGCGAACGACGCCGTCGTGATGACGCCGATCGCCGCATCGGCGCCGATCCGCCGGTTGCGAGTGACCCGGTTGATCGCGAGCGCTGACGCCAGGCCCCACACTCCCGCGCCGATGAAGTAGTTCAGGCCGATGATCGAGCTCGCCGCGAAGCCACCGAAGATCGCGTGCGAAAGCCCGTGGCCGATGTAACTCATGCCGCGCAACGTGATGTAGACGCCGATCAGGCCGCACAACGCGCCGGCCAGCGTCGCAACGACCAATCCCTTGACGAAGAACGGATAGTTGAACGGATCGAGCAGCCCACTCATCCAGTCGGCGATCACGCGCTCGCCTTGCCGCTGTCGGCGGCGTACGAGTCGAGGACGACCAGCATGCCGAGGTGCTCGAGCACCTCCATCGGTGCGCCGAACGTGCGCTCGAGCACCGTCGGCGTGATCACCTGACGCGGCGTGCCCGACGCGATGACGGTCTTGTTGAGCGCAACCAGGCGCGGCATGTGGGCGGCGACGCCGTTGAGGTCGTGCGTCGTGATGAGGATCGCGACGCCCTCGTCATTGAGCTCGCCGAGCAGGTGGAGCATGTCGTGCCGGCTCGCGACATCGATACCCGACGTCGGTTCGTCGAGGAGCAACAGTTGTGGCCGGCGCAGCAACGCGCGGGCAATGAACATGCGCTGCTGCTGGCCGCCGGACAGATCGCGGATGTGCCGGTTGCCGAGCTCACCGATGCCGAGCCGGTCCAGCAGCCGCGCCACCTCGGCGCGCTCGTCGCGGCTCGCCCACGGCAGCGCGCGCTTCGTGCGCGACATCAGTACGCACTCGGACACCGTCACCGGGAAGTTCCAATTGACCGTCTCCAGCTGCGGCACGTAGGCGACCGCGGTGTTGCGGCGGCGCGTGATCGAGCCGTGCTGCGGTCGCACGGTGCCAAGGAGCAGCCGCAACAGCGAAGTCTTGCCCGACCCCGACGGCCCGACGACACCGATGAAGTCGGTCGCCGCGATGCTCAGGTCGACGTGCGACAGCACGGGCAAGCCGTCGTACCCGAAGGTCGCGCCGGAGATCGTGACGAGTACGTCGTCGGCGGCGTTGAGCGTCATTGCGGGTAGTTCGCGCGGTCGGGTACGGCCGGATTGGGCACCAGCGCGCGGAGTGCGGTCGGCGTACCGCCGAGGCCGGAAATTATCGTCACGAAGTCGTAGCGCATCAGGCCCACCCAGGAGTGCTCGGTGTCGCCCGGCTTGCCGGGCAGATCATCGTCGCGCAAGGTGTCCTCGTAGCGGGCGCCGGTCGCCCGGCCGATCTCCTCGAGCACCGGCGACGGGAAGACCTCGGAGCCGAAGATCACCGGCACCTTCAGCGCCTTGACCTGGTCGATCAACTCCGCCACCTCCCTGGGCGTCGGGTCCTCGAAGTTGTCCGGCTGCACGGCGCCGATGACCCGCCAGCCGTACGTCTTCGCAAAGTAGGCATAAGCGTCGTGGTAGGTCAGCAATTCCTTGCGGCCGGCCGGGATGATGTCCTGATCGGTGCGCAGGGCCGCGTCCAGCGCCTTCGCCTGCACCTCGAACGTCGCGTAGTTGGCGGCGTACGTCGACGCATTTTTCGCGTCTTCCTTCGACAGCTCGTCACGAACGAGGGCGGCGTACTTGATGGCGTACGTCGGATCGGTCCACAAGTGCGGGTTGGGTTTGCCGTCTTCCTTCGGGAAGGAGAAGTCGAAGATCCATTCGGACTCGGGCAGGACCGCGGTGCCGATCTCGACGATCCGGCCGCGCTTTTTCAGGTTGGCCTGCGCGAGCTTCTTCGTGGGGTCCTCGAGCTTGAGACCGTTGATGAAGACCAGATCGGCGCGGCTGAGCAGCTTGGCGGCGCTCGGCGGCGGTTCGAACGTGTGCGAGTTGGTGCCCTCGGGCACCAGACCGTCGATCCGCGCGAGGTCACCGGCGACCGCAGCGACGATCGAGGTGATCGGCGCCACCGTCGTGACGATCCGCAGCCCGGCACTCGACTCCGCCGCCGAACCACCGCACGCCGCAAGCGGGACCCATCCGGTGAGGAGGGCCGCGACGAATACTGTGTAGCGACGCACTATTCCGCCCTTATTGATTGCTCTCAGCACTTGCATATCATGTGCAACTAGGGAGTGAGGTTACCTCACGCCGGTACGCTGTGCACCTCGAAAAGGACGGAAAGTCCGTGACCGACGACGACGACATACGCCTGCAGCCCGGCGACGTGGCCCCCGAATTCACGCTCCCCAACGACTCCGGTGGCGAGCTGTCGCTCAAGGACCTGCGCGGGCGCAAGGTAGTGGTCTATTTCTATCCAGCGGCACTGACACCCGGGTGCACCAAGGAGGCCTGCGGTTTCCGCGACAACCTCGACGTCTTCGAGCGGGCGGGCTATGCCGTGGTCGGCATCTCCCCGGACAAGCCCGGCCGGCTGGCGATGTTCCGGGCGGCAGGCAAGCTCAACTTCCCGCTGTTGTCCGACCCCGACAAGGACGTGCTGCGGGCGTACGGCGCCTACGGGGCCAAGAAGCTGTACGGCCGGGAGATCACCGGCGTGATCCGCTCGACATTCGTGATCAACGCAGACGGGGTCATCGAGCGCGCGATGTACGCCGTCAAGGCGACCGGCCACGTAGATCGAGTCGTCCGCGAGCTCAAGGTCTGACGAATTCTACGGCCGTCCATGCCACCATGGACACCGATCGCGAGAGTGGCGGAATTGGCAGACGCGCTGGATTTAGGATCCAGTGCCCCCGGGCGTAGGGGTTCGAGTCCCCTCTCTCGCACTGCGATGACCGGCCGCAGCAGGCGGCAAGATGCGAGGAAAGGCGTCTACGAGTGAGCAAGCGCGCGGTTGTCACCGGCGGAGCAGGATTCCTCGGATCTCATCTGTGCGAACGCCTCCTCGACGACGGGTACGAGGTGCTCTGCCTCGACAACTTCTGCACCGGTACGCCGGAAAACGTCGCGCACCTGGCCAACACGCCCAGCTTCCGGCTGCTGCGGTGCGACGTCATCGACTACATCCACGTCTCCGGGCCGGTCGATCTCGTCCTGCACTTCGCCTCGCCGGCCAGCCCGATCGACTACCTGCAGCTGCCGATCGAGACGATGAAGGTCGGCAGCATCGGGACCCTGCACTCCCTCGGCCTGGCCCGCGAGAAGAACGCGCGCTTCCTGCTCGCGTCGACGTCGGAGACGTACGGCGACCCGCAGATCCACCCGCAGCCAGAAAGCTACTGGGGCCACGTCAACCCGGTCGGCCCGCGCGGGGTGTACGACGAGGCGAAGCGGTTCGGCGAAGCGATCACGATGGCCTACCGGCGCACGAACGAGGTCGACACTGCAATCGTGCGCATCTTCAACACGTACGGCCCGCGGATGCGCCCCAACGACGGCCGCGCGATCCCGACGTTCATCCGGCAGGCGCTGCGCGGCGAGCCGCTCACGGTCGCGGGTGACGGCCTGCAGACCCGATCGGTCTGCTACGTCGACGACCTCATCGACGGGATCGTCCGGCTCGCCTACTCCGACGAGATCGGCCCGGTCAACATCGGCAACCCACGCGAGATGACGGTTCTCGAGATCGCCGAGCTGATCCGCGACCTGGCCGGTTCGAGTTCCGAGATCGAGTTCATCGACCGACCGATCGACGACCCGAGCGTCCGCCAGCCCGACATCACCCTCGCGCAGACCGCGCTCGGCTGGTCGCCGCAGGTCGTGGTCGAGGACGGTCTGAAGCAGACGATCGACTGGTTCCGGACGCACCCGGAGATGATCTAGCTTCGTACCGCGCCGCGCGGGCCCGCCCTGGACTAGTCGCGCAGCAGGTCCGCAAGTAGCGGCGCGAGTGCCCGAAAAGCCTTGCCACGGTGGCTGATCGCGTCCTTCTCGTCGGCCGGGATCTCCGCCGTCGTGAGCACGTAGCCGTCGGCGACGAAGATCGGGTCGTAGCCGAAACCGCCCCCGCCGCGCGGCGCGTCGATCAGGTGGCCGCGCATCTCGCCCTCGGCTACGAGCTCGCCCTTGCCCGGCACGACGGCGACCGCGGCGCACGCGAAGTGCGCGGCACGCTCCACCGGCGTCGCCGCTGCCAGCTGCTCGAGCACCCGCGCAAGGTTCTTCGCGTCGTCGCTCGGCTCCCCTGCCCAGCGCGCACTGCGGACGCCGGGGGCGCCGCCCAGGTGATCGACGCACAGCCCGGAGTCGTCAGCAATGGCGGGCAGGCCCGTGCGCTGCGACACGTCACGCGCTTTTAGTAGCGCATTTTCGACGAACGTCTCCCCCGTCTCCGCCACGTCAGGCAGGTCAGGGAACTGCTCCAGCCCGACCAGCTCGACGTCGATGACGTCGGCCAGGATGCGGCGCAGCTCCTCGATCTTGCCCTTGTTGCGAGTGGCGAGTACGACGCGGGGCCTGGTAATCTGAAGTCCGGCGTCATCTGACAACCGGCCGTACGGCGTACCGCATCATGTGCGCGCCAGCGCGTCCGCCTGATGCTGCGCCAGCTGCGTGCAGCCGAGGACCGCGAGGTCGAGCAAACCGTCGAGTCCGGTGCGGTCGAACGTGCCGTGCTCGCCGGTGCCCTGCACCTCGACGAAGCCACCGTTCGAGAGCATGACGACGTTCATGTCGACCTCGGCGGCGACGTCCTCTTCGTAACAGAGATCGAGCCGTGCCTCGCCGGCGATCACGCCGACGCTGACGGCGGCGACCGATGCGATGAACGGGTCGCGCTTGACCGCCTTCTTCTCGCGCAACACGTTGACCGCGTCGACGAGCGCGACGTACGCCCCGGTGATGGCCGCCGTACGGGTGCCGCCGTCGGCCTGCAGCACGTCGCAGTCGAGGTAAATGGTGTTCTCACCGAGGGCTGACAGATCTATGCACGCGCGGAGGCTGCGGCCGATGAGGCGCGAGATCTCGTGAGTGCGCCCACCGATCTTGCCCTTGACCGACTCGCGTGGTGATCTGGTGTGCGTAGCTCGCGGCAGCATCGAGTACTCACTGGTGAGCCAGCCTTCGCCGGAGCCCTTGCGCCAGCGCGGCACGCCCTCCTCCGCACTCGCGGAGCAGAGGACTTTGGTGTTGCCGAACTCGATGAGCGCCGAGCCTTCTGCCCATTTCTGCCAATGGCGGGTGATGGTGATCGGTCTCAACTGGTCAGCGGTGCGTTCGTCAGGTCGGGTCATCGGACGACCCTAATTCACGATCGCACCAATTCTCGACGCTCCGGTCACAGGGTGTACGTCGCACCCTGCGCCGGGATCTCCAGCTCGCCGTCGTACTCCGCGGCGGCCTGCTCCCTGAGCGTGTCGTCGTCGGTGAACGGCGTCGTGTGCACCAGGAGCAGCGTGCCGACGTTGGCCCGGTGGGCATGCTCGCCCGCCTCGCGTGCGGTCATGTGCAGGTCGCGCGGGTGGTCGGCGCCGTGTTCCCACGTCGCCTCGCACAGCAGGAGGTCGGCGTCCCGCGCGTTGGCGACGAGCGCCTCGGTCGGCCCGCTGTCACCGGAGTAGACCAGCGACGCGCCGCCCGCGTCGAGCCGGATCGAGTAGGTCTCGACCGGGTGCGCGGCCTTGGCGAGGGTGATGGCGAACGGGCCGATCGCGCTGCTTCCTTCGGTCGTCCGGGCGAAGTCGTAGACGCCGGCGAAACCGCCCACGCTCGATCCGCCGATGTCCTGCAATCTCTCGCTGGTGCCGAGCGGGCCGTGGACCGTGATCGGCGGCGGCGCCTCGGGGTGCCAGCGCCGCGCGTAGCTGTAGTTGAGCAGGTCGACGCAGTGGTCGGCGTGCAGGTGCGAGAGGAACACCGCATCGGGAGCGAGCAGTCCGGCGTACCGCTGCAGTGCGCCGAGCGACCCGTTGCCCATGTCGAGCAGCAGCTGGAAGCCATCGTGCTCGACGAGGTACGCCGAGCACGCCGACTCCGCGCTGGGAAAGGTGCCGGCACTGCCGAGCACCGTCACCTTCACGGCAGCGCACTCGCGTCGACGGCCTGGCCGGTGAGCCGGGTGAGCACCCGGCTGGTCAGCGCCGGTGCGCCGCTCGTCCAGTACCGCGTGCCACCGTCGCCATCGGTGCCGACATCGGCAGCGTGCAGGACACGGACGAGCCGCGACGCCACAGCAGCGCCAGTGTCGAGCACCGTCACGTCCGCGCCCGCGACCTCTTGAACAAGCGGGCGGATGAACGGGTAGTGCGTGCAGCCGAGGACGATGACGTCGGCACCCGCCTCGAGCATCGGCGCGACGCGCTCCTTGACGAGCTCCCGGGTGTGCGGGCCGTCGAGGTCGCCGGCTTCTATCTGCTCGACGAGGCCGACACCCGGTTCGAAAACGACCGTCACGTCGGTGCCGAACCGGTCGAGGAGCGCGGCGAACTTCGCGCTCTGCAACGTGCCCACGGTTGCGAGTACGCCGACGACTCCGGTTCTGGTTGCGGCAACGGCGGGCTTGACCGCGGGTTCCATCGCCACGATCGGAACGTCGTACCGCGCCCGGAGCGTGGCCGCGGCCGCTGCGGTCGCGGTGTTGCACGCAACCACGATCGCCTGCGCGCCGCGGCCGATGAGAAACTCGGTCAGGGCGGCTGACCGCTGCTGGATCCACACCGGCGTGCGCGGGCCGTACGGCGCGTAGGCGCTGTCCGCGACGAACTCGATGTCGATGTCGGGGAGCAGTCGGCGGATCTCACGCAGCACCGACGCTCCGCCGACACCCGAATCGAAGATTCCGATCACGGCCCGCACGCTACCCGAGGCAACAACAGCCTCCCACGCGCCGCTGGCCCGACGACCGAGCTCAGGCCCAGAGTTGGCCGTCGAGGCGCTCGGCCGCCTCCTCGAGGGTGCCGGTGTAGGCGCCCGTCGAGAGGTACTTCCAGCCGCCGTCGCACACGATGAAGCAGATGTCGGCCCGCTGCCCTGCCTGCACTGCCTTCGCCGCGACCCCGAGCGCGGCGTGCAGGATCGCGCCCGAGGAGATGCCGGCGAAAATGCCCTCGAGCTCGACCAGCTCACGGGTACGCCGGAGCGCATCGTAGGAGTCGACGCTGAAGCGGGTGTCGAGCACCGACTCGTCGTACAGCTCGGGGATGAAGCCCTCGTCGATGTTGCGCAGGCCGTAGACCAGTTCGCCGTAGCGCGGTTCGGCGGCGATGACGACGATGCCCGGCACCTTCTCCTTCAGGTAGCGCCCAACGCCCATCAGCGTGCCCGTCGTGCCGAGCCCGCCGACGAAGTGCGTGACGGTCGGCAGGTCGGCCACGATCTCCGGGCCGGTCGTGTCGTAGTGCGACTGCGCGTTGGCCGGGTTGCCGTACTGGTAGAGGAAGACGTACGACGGGTTCTGCGCAGCGAGCTGCTTCGCGTGCGCAACCGCGGCATTGGACCCGCCGACCGCCGGCGTGGTGATGATCGTGGCGCCGTACATCTCGAGCAGCTGGCGGCGTTCGACCGACGTGTTCTCCGGCATGACGCAGATCAGCGAGTAGCCGCGCAGCTTGGCGACCATCGCCAGCGAGATCCCGGTGTTGCCCGAGGTCGGCTCGAGGATCGTCGCGCCGGGCGAGAGGCGGCCGTCGCGCTCTGCGGCCTCGATCATCGCGAACGCCGGACGGTCCTTGATCGAACCGGTCGGGTTGTTCTGCTCGAGCTTGGCCCACAGCCGCACGGACGGGGACGGGGACAGCCGCGGCAGGCCGACGAGCGGCGTACGCCCGACCGAGTCCAGCAGTGAGTCGTAGCGCATGCCGCGCGCTACCTGGAGCCGCCGGCGACGGCCGGCAGGATCGTCACCGTGTCGCCCTCGGCGATCGGCGCCTCGAGACCGCCGAGGAAACGCACGTCCTCGTCGTTGACGTAGATGTTGACGAAGCGGGCGAGCCCGCCGGCTTCGCTGACCAGGTCGCCGCGGATGCCGGGGAAACGTGCGTCGAGGTCGAGGAAGAGGTCGCCGAGCGTCTCGCCCTTGCCTTCGACGACACGGGCCTCGTCGGTGTAGCGCCGCAGGATCGTCGGGATCCGCACCTGCACGGGCATCTGCTTCATCCTTCATTCGGGCTATGAGCTCGACCGCCATTGTGGGCCAACAGGTGCAACGCGTCGCAACCGGCGCGGCTATTCCCACGCCGAGACGACGGTGACGGGCTCCTCGGTCACCTCGCTGTCGACGATCCGGAACGACCGGAACTCGACCTCGTCGTCGTACCGGGTCGACACCAGCACGTAGTGCGCCTCGGGATACCCAGCGATGGTGATGTCGGTGCGGCTCGGATACGCCTCGGTCGAGGTGTGCGAGTGGTAGATGACGAGCAGGTCCTCGCCGGCGTCATCCATGTCGTTGAAGACGCGCAGCTGCTCGAGCGGGTCCATCTCGTAGAACGTCGGCGACCGCGCCGCGTTGGTCATCGCTACCACCCGGGTCGGCCGCCCGTCGCGAGTAGCGACCAGCCCGCAGGCTTCGTCGGGGTGGTCGCGGCGTGCGTGGGCGACGATCTGGTCGTACGTCGACTGGTCGATCGTGAGCATGATTCGAGAGGTTATCGTCACGCCGTGCTGATCCGAGTGCTGGTGCAGGCGGTTCGAACGGTGCGCGCCGCCGGCTGGCGGCCGGTCGCGACGGGGACGCTGTACGTCGTGGCGCTTGCGGTCGTGCTCCCGGCGCCGGGCCTGCTCCTGTTCGTCGGCATGATCGCGCACAACCTCGTGACGTTCGCGCTCATCCGCCAGCTCGCCGCATCCCGGGGCATCAGCGCGAAGCGCGATGTCCCCACCTCTCCTCAGGCGGCAGCCGCCGCGACCCCCAACCCGCTCTCCCCCGAAACCCCGCTCGCTGCGCTGGCGCTGACGCGCCCAGGGCCGGTGACCGAGCACGACCAGGACATGCGCCGCGCGCTGTCGTCCGCCGGGCAGCTCGGCCGCTCGGGGATGCGGTTGGCCATCGTGCAGCTCCTCGAGATCATGCTGATGGTCACCGTGCTGCTGGCCGTCGGCGGCGAACGTGTCCTGCCGGACGAGCAGCCCACGCAACCGCAGCTGGTGCGGCTGATGATCGGCCTCGTGCCGGTCAGCGCGCTGATCTCGGCGTTCTTCGTCCTCGCCGGCCAGCGGATCGCGATCGAGGGCGATCACCGGGTGGTGCTCGCCGTCGGGCACGCCATCAAGATCGCGCGGACGGCGTACGGCACCGTGTTCGTGCTGTCGCTGCTCGAGCCCCTGCTGGTCCTCGGCCTGGTGCTCGCGGGCGACTCGTGGGGCACTCGGATCGCCGCGGCTGTCGGGCTGGTGTTACTGCGACTGCTCGTGACCGGAGCCCTCAACGAGGTGTACGCCGAAGGTCCGGCTCTCGAACTGGCGGGACGCCAGCCCGGCCGCGGCAAGGTCTAGCCCGGCGCGCGACTAGGGCGCCATCGACTCGACGAGATTGCCCTGCAGCCAGCCGAGGAAGAAGTAGACGCCGAGGGCGAAGTTGCCCTGCTCGTCGCCGGACTCCAGGGCCAGCTCGGTCTCCTCGGTGACGCCCAGCGCCGTACCGAGGGTGAGCCGCACGTCGTTGAGGGTGCCGAGCCAGCACCCGGCCTGATCCGCGTCGAGCGTGAGCCGGCCGCTCTCCGGTAGCTCGTGGAGGGTCTCGAGGACGGCCTTTGCCGAGGCGATCTTGCCGTCGCGCAGATCGTCCTGGATGAGCGAGCGCAGCTCGGCCGCGGCCGCAGGGTCGTCGTGGTACCCGTCGGGAAAGAGCCGGGACAGGACCGGGTCAGTCACCATGGCCGCATCGTCGACATCCGCGAGCCGCTGCACCAGATCATCGACCAGTTGCTCGACGAGCTCGGCTTCGCTGCCCTCGAACCGAAGCTCGATGCCGGCGGGCCCGCGCCGGAACTCCCTCGCCATCAGTCCTGCTGCAAGGTGGCCCAGAGGCCGCGCGCGTGCAGCCTGGCGACGTCGAACTCCATCTGCTCCCGCTCGCCCGACGACACGACCGCCTTGCCCTTGTGGTGCACGTCGAGCATCAGTGTGGTCGCCTTCTCCTTCGAGTAGCCGAAGAGCTCCTGCAGCACGTACGTGACGTACGCCATCAAGTTGATCGGATCGTTCCAGACGATCGTGACCCACAGCCGGTCGAGCCGCTCGTCCTCGTCCTGTTCGGGCCGCTCGATCCGCTCGGGCGCGATGGTCGGGCTGCTGCTCACTGTCGCCGCCCCTTCCGCCGGGAAACTCGGGAGATGTCGTCGCCCCGCACCCGTAGTGTGACGGGATGTTGACCGCCGAGCGCACCCGACCCACAACGCTGAGCTGGCGAGTGGCCGTGGCGCTCGCCAGCGTCTACGTGATCTGGGGCTCGACCTACCTGGCGATCAAGTTCACGGTCGCTCCTGAGCACGGCGCACCGATTCCGCCGATGCTTATGGCCGCGATGCGGTTCGGCCTCTCCGGGGCGCTCCTTCTTGCCTGGGCGGTACGCCGCCCGGCGGCCGACGGACTCCCGGATCCGATCGGCTGGCCGCAGCTGCGCTCGACGCTCATCGTCGCCCTCGCGTTGCTAATCGGCGGCAACGGCCTCGTCGTGCTGGCCGAAACCCGCGGCCTCGACTCGGGCATCACCGCGGTCATCGTCGCCTCGGTGCCGCTGTGGGCGGCACTCATTGGCGCGGTACGCCGGGACAAGCCGCTCCCGCCGATCGGTCTGTTTGGCGTCGCCCTCGGTTTCGCCGGCGTGGCCGCACTTTTCTGGCCGACGGCCGACGCCGAGATCAACACCGTTGCCGCACTGATGGTTGTTGTCGGCGCGCTGTGTTGGGCGAGCGGCTCCTACTACTCGCGCGGCGCGCCATTGCCCCGCCGCCCGCTGGTGATGACCGCGATCGAAATGCTGTGGGGCGCGTTGGCCTTCGTCTTGCTTGCTGCGGCCCGCGGCGAGTTCGCCGACTTCGCACCCCGATCAGTCTCGGCCCATGCCTGGTGGGCACTGGTCTACCTGACCGTCATCGGCGGCATGGTCGCCTTCACGGCGTACGTCTGGCTGCTGCGCAACGCGCCGATGTCGCTGGCGACGACGTACGCATACGTCAATCCGGTGGTCGCCGTATTCCTCGGGTGGCTGTTCGCCAACGAGAAGCTGACCCTGCGCGACCTGATCGCAACAGCTGTCATCGTGACGTCCGTCGCGCTGATCCTGTCCACGCACCGGCCCGCCCCGACGAGGGCTTGACCCGGTCGGTGTGCCGCGTACTGTCCTGGTTACCTCCGGCGCAGCGCAGGCGCCTCGCGGGGAACGGGAGGCGCGGTATGTC
>JBDSAK010000548.1:0-2630 GCA_039922195.1 Mycobacteriales bacterium | reverse complement strand
CCCACTCCCTGCCGTACCTACCCTGGCCGGGATGCCGGCGGCGTCCGCCGGGCTGGCGATGCCCGCCACCACCGCCGTGCCGGTCACCCCGCCGATGGAAGCTAACTTCGGGCAACGCCGGTCGGGCCGGACGGTGCTCTATGGCGTCTTCCTCGTCGCGTTTGCTCCGACGCTGGTCGGTCCTAGCAGTCCACCGGGCGCGCGCTTGGTCTGGTGGGCCGTCGAGCTCCTGTTTGCCGGGCTGATCGCCGAACGGGTGAGCCGAGCCCTGCGGTTGCGCGAGGGTCGGCTTCTGGTGCGTAAGGGTTTCCGGACGCGCCGGGTCGACCTACCGATGCTCATCGACCTGCGCGCCGAGCTGACCGGCGACCGCGACTGGGACGACCGCGGTGGCCGCCGTGCCTCCCGCAATGAGCAGACGCGCTACCGCCTCGCCGACGAGGCCGGCCGGCAGGTGTCGCTCTTCATCAAGGACGTCGCTCACTCGGCGGAGCTCACCCAGGCGCTCGTCGCGTGGGCCCGCTATCGCGGCCTCGAGCTGGACAACCAGACCGAGGCCCTCCTGTTCTTCGAGGGCACGCTCGGCGGCTTCCGCGGCTTGTTGCTCCGGTTGGGCAAGGCGATCTGGGAAGCGTTCGAGCAGTCCCGCCGCACGTAGCCGGCTTTTGCCTGCCAGGCGATGTCGTCAGGCCTGCAGGTAGGAGCGCAGCACGTCGTACGCGCGGTCGACCTGTGTGAGGTCGACGTACTCGTCCGCCGTGTGCGCCACCAGCGGATCCCCCGGACCGAAGTTCAATGCCGGTACGCCGAGCGCACTGAAGCGGGCGACGTCGGTCCACCCCAGCTTGGCCAGCGGAGCGCCCCCCACCGCGGCAGCGAAATCAGCGGCGATCGGCGCGGACAACCCTGGTAGCGCCCCGCCGGCCACGTCGATCAGCGTCACCTGGTACGGCGACAACACCTGCTGCACGTGCACCAGCGCGTCGCTCTCGGAGCGGTCCGGTGCGAACCGGAAGTTGATCGCGATCACGCATTCGTCCGGTACGACGTTGCCCGACACTCCGCCGCGAATCCCCACTGCGCTCAGGCCTTCGCGAAACTCACAGCCGTCGATGGAGACGCGCCGCGGCTCGTAGGCCGCGAGGCTCGCGAGCAGCGGGGCAACGCCGTGAATCGCGTTGACTCCGACCCATGCACGCGCGGTGTGCGCCCGCACACCCGGCACGGTCACCTCGACCTTCAGTGTGCCCTGGCAGCCCGCCTCGATCTTCGAGTTCGTCGGCTCCAGCAGGATCGCGAGATCGGCAGTGAGCCAGTCCGGGTGCAGCTCGACGAGTCGCTTCAACCCGTTGCGTGACGCCTCGATCTCCTCGCAGTCGTAGGCGACATAGGTGACGTCGTGGCGCGGTTCGGCGACGGTCGCGGCGATCGAGAGCAGGACAGCGAGCCCGCCTTTCATGTCCGTCGTACCGCAGCCGTGAAGTGTGTCGCCGTCGAGTCGCGACGGGAGGTTGCCCGCCAGCGGCACCGTGTCGGTGTGGCCGGCCAACAGCACCCGCTGGTCTCGACCCTGTGCGGTGCGGGCGACGACCACATTGCCGGCCCGCTCCACCTGCAGGTGATGCTGCGCGCGCAGCGCACGGTCGATTGCGTCGGTGATCTGTGCCTCGTTGCCACTGACCGACTCGATGTCGACCAGGGATTGCGCCAATTCGCGGACCGGTCCGTGCAGGTCGATGGTCACGGCGCGACGCCGTGCTCGCGCAGAATGTCGTTGAGGGCCAGCTTGTCGTGGATCGCGCCTTCCTCGAGGCGCCGCAGCACCAGGAGCACCGGCATCCCGAAATCCCCGCCGGCAAAGGACTTCACCCGGGTCGAACCGACGCACACCGCGCGCTCGGGCGCCTCGCCGCGGGCCAACTCGTCGCCACTCTCGGCGTCGAAGACACGGGTGGATGCGGTGAGGATCGCCCCGGCCCCGAGCTTGGCCCCGCGGCGCACCCTTGCTCCTTCGACGACCATGCAGCGCGATCCGATGAACGCATCGTCTTCGACGATGACCGGCGCGGCCTGCGGTGGTTCGAGCACGCCGCCGATGCCGACACCACCGGATAGGTGCACGCGCTTGCCGATCTGCGCGCACGACCCGACGGTCGCCCAGGTGTCGATCATCGTGCCCTCGTCGACATAGCCGCCGATGTTGACGAACGACGGCATCTGGATGACGCCCGGTGCCAGGTAGGAGCCCCACCGCGAGACCGCGCCCGGCAGCACGCGGACACCCTCGCTGCGCCTGCGCAGCGGCAAGCGGTCGCGGTATTCGTAGGGGCCGACGGTGATGTCCTGCATGGGAATCACCTTGAATGTCAGCAGAATCGCCTGCTTCGCCCACTCGTGTACGACGACCGCTCCGTCGGGTGCGACGTCGGCAACCCGAACTTCACCGGAGTCGAGTGCATCGATCGCCTCGGTCACGACCTTGCGCGCGTCCAGGTGCGCATCGGTGTCGGTCAGCTCGGCGCGGCGCTCCCACAGCTCGGCAATGCGGTCTTGCAGGCTCACGTGAGTTTCTCCAGTCGGTCGGCGGCTTCGGCGACCGCGTCGGTCGTTGCCGTCATGGCGATGCGGAC
>JBDSAK010000547.1:0-3521 GCA_039922195.1 Mycobacteriales bacterium | reverse complement strand
CGTGAATGTTGATGACGAAAACGAGGGGGGACACGGGTGCTCGCGATTCGGTTGGTGTGAGAACGGGACAGCGCTGATGCTGGTGAGACAGCGACAGCGATCTACGAAGAGGTGACAGCCGATCGGTAGCGCTCCAGTAGTGCGGTGTCGGTGATCGACCCGTGATGGTGGACCTGCCTACTCCACGACATCGTGCAGCTCCACCCAGACGCGCGCGGGACCAGCGAAGATCCGGGAGTACAGCTCGCGGATACCGGCCCGCCCCTCGACGATTCCCCCGAGCGGGTTGTTGAGACGGACGAGCGGATCGTCGACCCACACGTCGGAGAGCAGCTCGAGCGAGCGCCGGTTGAACGCGTGGTAGAAGGTCTCGACGGCGGCCCGCGCGCCTTCAGGTCCGGGGGCGCCGGCCTCGTGCAGCCGGTTGCGTGCGGTGCGGCCGTAGGTCTCAGGATTTCGGTTCGCCACGGCGGGTCTTCCTCGATGGTTTCGACGCGGTCGGATTAGCAGTCGTGGCGAGCGCAGCAAGCAGTGACTGAAGTCCGCTGAGTGCGAGCTCGAGTCGGCCGGGGTCGTGCGTGGCACGTGCGAGCACGTAGCCCCCCTGGACAGTCGCAGCCGCCAGCGCGGCCAGCGCCGCCGGATCGATCTCGGAGGGCAACTGGCCGGCGTCGCCCGCCTGCTTCGCCGCGTGGGTCAGGCGCTCGGCTACGTGGTCGAAGTAGTCGGTCACCGGGCCGCGCAGCTCGTCCTGGAAGACCACCTCTTCCAGGGCCAGGCGCCCGATCCGGCACCCCGCCAAGGCGTCGCGCCGAATCGCGAGGTACGCCGAGAGTTTTCCAAGTCCGTCATCCGCCGTATCGAGCGCCGCGTCGAGCTGGGCGCGCATCTCGGCGCTCAGCTCGTCCAGGGCACTCGCGAACAGGTCGGCCTTGCTGCCGAAGTGGTGATAGAAGCTGCCCTGCCCGACTCCGCAGGCCCGCTGGACGTCGCGAGGACTGGTCGCCTGATAGCCCTGGGTAGAGACCAGTTGTTTAGTTGCCTCGAGGAGTGCGCGGCGGGAGTCCATGTCGCATATCGTAAGCTGTACCTACGAGTATGTACAACCAGATGGGTTCGTCCCGAAGGTACCGAATAGCTGTACATCTAGCGCTGCGCATGCGCTGGATCGGGCGGCACATCTAGCGGTGTAGTTTCGAACCGCCGGCGGCCTCGTTTGCCGACCCCTTTGCCCGGAGGCTCCATTGGATGCGCACGACGACGCCGTGCTTGCGCGCTCGCCGTTGGCCATCGTGCACGAGCTGATGCAGACGATCACATCCGAGCTCGATCTGTCGGCGACACTTGATCGCATCGTCGACGCCGCGGTCACCGGCCTGGGTTTCGCTGTCTGCGTCATCAACGTCGTGGACGACTCGGGCGGACTCGTCGTGGCAGCGGTCGGCGGGCGTGAGGATGCTCGGCAGGCGCTGCTCGGCACCCGCGGAAGCCGCAACGACTGGGACGAGCTGATGGCCCTAGGCGAGCGAGCCGGCCGCGTGTGTTTCGTTCCGCACGGGGTCACATCCTTCAGCGGCCGGGTCCCGACCTGGGTACCGCCCATCGATGCGCCCGAGGACGCGGCGCGGTGGCACCCGATGGATGCTCTGTTTGCTGTCCTGAGTTCACGGACCGGCGAACTCCTCGGAGCGCTGAGCGTCGATATGCCGGAATCCGGTCGGCAGCCGAGCCGCGAACAGCTGGAACTCTTGGACATGTTCGCCGCGCAGGCTTCGATCGCCGTGGAGAATGCTCGGCTGCATACCGCTGCCTTGGAGCACGCCCGCGACACCATCGAGGTGCTCAACCGGCTGACCGCCCTGCTCGCCGCCGCGCCGATCGCGATCCTGCAACTCGACCTCGAGGGCAACGTGCAGTCATGGAACGCCGCGGCGACTCGCACCTTCGGCTGGTCCGCGAGCGATGTCCTCGGGCGGCGCCCCCCGTTCATTCCTCCCAGCGGCGCCCCGGAGTTCGAGTCGTTGCTGTCCCGGCTACGCGAAGGCCAGGACATCAGTGGCCTCGAATTGCGCCGGCTGCGGCGGGACGGCTCCGAGATCGTCGTTGAGTTGTCCGCCGCTCCTGTCATGGACGCCGACGGCGCGCCGATCGCGGTCATCTCGGTACTGATCGACGTCACCGAACGGGCTCGCCGCGAAGGCGAACTCGCCAAGGCTGCGTTCAAAGACCCACTCACCGATCTGGCGAATCGGGCGTTGTTCGACAACCGGTTGGAACTAGCGTTGGCCCGGGTGGCGCGGCGCCACACTCCCATGGCAGTGCTGATTCTCGATCTCGACGGGTTCAAGAAGGTCAACGACACCTACGGACACGGCGTCGGCGACGAGGTCCTCGTCGAGGTCGCGCAGCGACTCATCCGGATGACCCGGCCGACCGACACCGTCGCTCGCCTCGGCGGCGACGAGTTTGCCCTGGTCATCGAAGACCAGGCTGACCCGGCCGGCATAGCGTTGGGCAGCCGAATCCTGAAAGCTTTGGCCGATCCGGCTCGGCTGAGCGCTGGATCCTTGGTCGTCTCTGCCAGCGTCGGCGTCGCAGCAACGGGACCCGTCTCCCTGACCGGCGCGGAGCTGGTCCGGCGGGCAGACATGGCCATGTACGCCGCGAAGCGCGCGGGCGGCAACGATCTGCGCGTCTTCGGTCCGGAGTTGGGGCTCGCCTAAGAACCCGTCTGGGCGGCAGATTCTGCGAGGGTGTTCCATGCGCCTGCCATCCGCTGTACGCCGTCCTCGGCCATCGCGTCGAGGACAGCTCCGGCGACCGGAGCCAGACGTGCCAGGGTGATCGTGCTGGCTGGAAGTCGTGCCGGCAGCGCTGCTTGCAACTCCGCCGCGAGCGGGGACGGCTGGGCGGTCAGCACCGAGCCCGCCAGCACGATCGTGACTTGCCGGCCGGAGTCGAGCAGCCCCGTCGTCGCAGCGGCAGCTCCGGCGTAGTCGGCAAGACACTTCGCGTGCTCGGCGATGATGCGAGCGGCAACGTCGTCACCCTGCGCGGCAGCCGCGGAAACCTGCGGAGCGGCGAGAGCCTTGTGCTTCATCCGCAAGGGGTGCTCACGCCGGGTGAAAGCTTCGAGGAGCGCGGGGACGGTGTCCACGTCGTAGAGCCCGAGCAAGCGTTCCGTCAGGACGGTCGGTCCGCCGATACCCAGCTCCGCCCGGCAGACCGCACGGAGTGCGTCGTGCCCGAGCCCCATGGCACCAAGCTGCTCCTGCGCCCACCAGCCCAGGCTCCAGGTGGCTCCGGTCAAGGTGTTGCGGGCCGCCACCGCCGGGCCGGTGCCGACGACCACCGCGACGCCGTTGCCGTCGGGCAGCCCGCATCGGATGGCGGCGTACCCATCGTTGGCGACGCTGCTGATGGCCAGTCCTGGCAGTGCCTTCGGCAAGGCTTCGGTCCAGTAGGTGACGTCGCTGAGCCAATCGACCCCCGCGAGACGAAAGGCCGCCGGGCGGACATCC
>JBDSAK010000546.1:0-3856 GCA_039922195.1 Mycobacteriales bacterium | reverse complement strand
TACACACTCCTGCGTCGACGGGTGCGGCTGGCAGCGGCAGCTCGTCGTCGCTGACGGTGATGCGCACGATGCTCATGCCGTCGGTCGGCTCGTTGCGGTCGGTGCGGTCCGCGGATGCGAGATCGAGGTCGTGCACGACGAGCGCGTCCTCGAACATCGGCGCACGCGCGAGCAGCCGGCCATCCTTGTCGATGACCATCGAGTCGCCGTCGAACACCAACTCGTCCTGGCCGCCCCACATGTTGACGTAGGCGACTGTCGAGCCCGCCTCAGCCGCACGCCGTGCCACCAGATCGCGGCGGAAGTCGCTCTTCGCCTGCTCGTACGGCGATCCGTTGATGACGACGACCAGGTCGGCGCCGCTGTGCCCGGCGGCCGCGACGGGCCCGCCGTTCTGCCACAGGTCCTCGCAGATGGTCATCGCGACGTCGACGCCGTGGATGCGGACGACCGGAACGGTCACGCCGGGACGGAAGTAGCGCTGCTCGTCGAAGACGCCGTAGTTGGGAAGGAAGTGCTTGTAGTAGCGCGCTTTCACCCCGCCGCCGTGTAGCAACGCTGCCGCGTTGCGGGCGCCCTCGTCGTGGTCGAGGTAGCCGACGATGATCGCCATCTCGCCGGACTCGGCGGCCAGCTTCTCGACGGCACGGCGCGATGCCTCGGCGAAACTGCGCCGGTAGACGAGGTCTTCGATCGGGTAGCCGGTCACGGCCATCTCCGGGAAGGCAACCAGATGAGCGCCGGCGTCGCGCGCCCGCTCGGTCCACTCGCGGATCAGACCCGTGTTGCCGGCGATGTCGCCGACGGTGAGGTCGATCTGTGCCAGTGCGATCCGCAGCCACGCCACAACGGCCTCCCATTCTCGCCTCAGCCTATTGGTGCGTCACGGCGCGGATCGCCCGGCGCCCGCCGTCGGGTGGCACCTGTTCAGCCTGCGACCCCGTCCTAGCGCCGCCACCCACCGGCGCTGAAGCGACGATTTCTTAACGCGCACTTACGGAGTTCTTACAGCACGACAAACCTGAAACCGCCAGGTGACAGGGCACGTTGCGGGTTTCGAAGGCGAGGGATGGACCCCCGCCGGAGGAGGCTCAGATGTCCGCGAACAGGAAGCTCGCATTTTTGGCCACCATGGCGCTGACCGTGGTCGCGCCCGCTGGTCTGGCGGGTTCGGCTGCCGCCGATGCAGACCCACGGGCGGTATACACGTCAACGAACGCCGCTGCCGGCAACCAGGTAGTCGTCTACGACCGGCACGCCGACGGAACTCTTGCTGAAACTGCTCGGGTGGCGACCGGCGGCACCGGCACGGGGGGAGGGCTCGGCTCCCAGGGTGCCGTGACCCTTACCGACGACGGCCACCGGCTGCTGGTGGTCAACGCAGGCTCGGACGAAGTCAGCCTGTTCAACGTCACCCACGTCGGGCTGTCCTTCGTCGGCAAGGCGGCGTCGGGCGGTGACCGGCCGATCAGCGTCACGGTGCGCGGCCCTCTCGCGTACGTCGTCAACGCCGGTGGTGCCGCGAACGTTTCCGGTTTCTCGGTCTCGGACGACGCGATCACACCGCTGAGCGGATCCACCGAGGCGCTGAACGTTGCCGGTCCCGCCCAGGTGCAGTTCACCCCCGACGGCAACGCGCTGGTCGTGACCGGCAAGGCGACCAACTCCATCGATGTGTTCAACCTGGACGCGTCCGGCCGCCCGCAGGCTCCGGTGACGAGCCCCTCCGCCGGCCCGACCCCGTTCGGATTCGACTTCGACAAGGAGGGCAACCTGCTCGTGTCCGAGGCCGCCGGCGGTGCCCCCGGCGCGAGCTCGTCTTCGTCCTACACAGTGCAGACGTCGGGGGCGCTCAGCGCCATCTCGGGTCCGATTCCGAATGGACAGGGCGCGGCGTGCTGGCTGGTCACCGGAAACAGCGGCAAGTTCGCGTACGTGACCAACACCGCAAGCGGGACCATCTCGACGTACCGAATCGGCTCAAGCGGCTCGCTCTCGGTCGTGAGCGCCGCGGCTGCGACCAGCGGTGGCAACCCGACCGACGAGGCGGTCAGCCGCAACGGCCGCTACCTGTACGTGATCAACAACAACCTGCAGGCGATCACGGCGTACCGAACGGCAGCAGACGGCTCGCTCACGGCGATCCCCGGTGCGGCTCTGTCCACGCAGTCGGTGGGGGTGGCGGCCAGCTGATCTCTCCGTCACGGAAGGCCGGATCGCTCAAGGTCCGGCCTTCCGGCGTGCCCGCCGCGAGACGCGTTTCGGAACAGCCCGCCGCTACGCTGGTCGCACACCGAACGGACCTAGGGAGTAGCGGCGTGGAGAAGCAACAGGAGTTCGTGCTCCGCACCATCGAGGAGCGCGACATCCGGTTCATCCGGCTGTGGTTCACCGACGTGTTGGGATTCCTCAAGTCGGTCGCGATCGCGCCGGCCGAACTCGAGGGCGCGTTCACCGAAGGCATCGGCTTCGACGGCTCGGCGATCGAGGGATTCGCCCGCGTCCACGAGAGCGACATGCTCGCCAAACCGGACGCGTCGACGTTCCAGATCCTGCCGTGGCGCGAGGAAGCTCCCGGCGTCGCGCGCATGTTCTGCGACATCGTGATGCCCGACGGTACGCCGAGTGAGGCCGACCCGCGCTGGGTGCTGCGGCGCGCGCTGCGCAAGGCAGCGGACGCCGGGTTCACTTTCTACACGCACCCGGAGATCGAGTTCTTCCTGTTCAAGCAGGACCTCGACGCCAATGGCCAGCCGGTCCCCGCCGACGACGGGGGCTACTTCGACCTCACGCCGCAGGACTCGCGGCACGACTTCCGCCGGCAGGCGATCGCGATGCTGGAGCGGATGGGCATCTCGGTCGAGTTCAGCCACCACGAGGTCTCGCCCGGCCAACACGAGATCGATCTGCGGTACGCCGACGCGTTGACCACCGCGGACAACATCATGACGTTCCGCCTCGTCATGAAAGAGGTCGCGCTCGAGCACGGCCTGCGAGCATCGTTCATGCCCAAGCCGTCGACCGACATGGCCGGCTCCGGGATGCACACGCACCTGAGTCTTTTCGAAGGTGACCGGAATGCGTTCTACGACCCGTCGGACGAGTACCACATCAGCGATGTCGGCCGGCAGTTCATCGCGGGCATCCTCGCTCACTCCGCCGAGATCACCGCTGTCACCAACCAGTGGGTCAACTCCTACAAGCGGTTGATCGCCGGTGGCGAGGCGCCGCCGTACATCTGCTGGGGTCACAACAACCGCTCGGCGCTCGTGCGGGTGCCGATGTACAAGCCGCTCAAAGGCAACTCGACGCGCATCGAGTTCCGCTCGCCGGACCCTGCGTGCAACCCCTACCTCGTCTTCGCGCTGATTCTCGCCGCGGGTCTGCGCGGTATCGAGAAGGGCTACGAGCTCCCGCCCGGCGCGGAGGACGACATGTGGGCCCTGACCGACACCGAACGCCGGGCACTCGGCATAGACCGGCTGCCGACCAACCTCTCCGAGGCGATTCGCATCATGGAGTCGTCCGAGCTGGTCGCCGAAACACTCGGCGAGCACGTGTTCGACTTCTTCCTGCGCAACAAGCGCCAGGAATGGCTCGACTACCGCCGCATCGTGACGCCGTACGAAGTGAGCCGCTACCTCCCGACGCTCTAGCCGGCGGCTGATTCGGCGTACCAGACGAGTGAAATGACCGTTCGCGTCGACTTTTCCGGACGGCTGAGCGTGGGGCGGGTTCAGGCGGTCGTTGCAACACCCACTGACGATCATGGGGTGATGCAATGGGGTCCGGAGTTATGGGAAGGCCGAGTGCGAGCCCGGTGGTGCGTGAGGTGTTCTGGCAGGCTCGGCACGCG
>JBDSAK010000545.1:0-4111 GCA_039922195.1 Mycobacteriales bacterium | reverse complement strand
CGGCACGTCGCGCGACCTCGCCACGGTCCCCGTCACCTGCAGCTCGCTGGCGGCCTGCACCTCGGCGATCCACTACGTGACCAGCAACGGGATGGGTGAGGGCCGCGCCTCCAACCCGGCCTGGTCGCCTGACGGCAAGCGGATCGCCTTCGCCGCCCGCCCGAGCATCAACGACCTCAACTGCGAGATCGTCACCATCAAGGCCGACGGAACCGGCCCGCGGCTGGTCTCCACGTCGACGAGGTTCGACTACCGCCCCGACTGGGGACGCCGCCCGTCCAACGATGCCGCACTCCACGAATGAGTCCGGTGCGAGTGCTCATCGTGGGCGACCACGACGGAGTTCCTCGCCGCCGCGACGGCGTTGCTCACCACCTCAGGATTCGAGGTGGTGAGCAGCGCCCAGGATTGCTCACCCCGATCGCTTCGCGGTCTATGCAGACCGTGCGCCGCACCTGCGGCTGCTTCGCGGTCGTGGCCTTGCTCCTGGCGTCGAGCGGCTGTTCGAGCGATTCGCCATCGTCCACACCCGCCGGGTCTGCGTCGCCGCCGTCGACTTCCGGCACACCGATGACGTTGACCAACTCCGCACCGACGACGGCAGCTCCATCCGGCGCCGTACCCGGGGCCCAGCCCCCCACGTCTACACCTGCTACCGCACGGATTGCGGCGACGTTGCAGGGTGCACTCCCGACAACGGCGATCGATCAGCCCACGAGTGCCCGCCTGCAATCCGTACTCGACGACATCGTCGCCGGTGGCGAACCCGACGCCATTGCTGCGGTGATCACGCCCGACGGAACGTGGGCAGGGGCCGCCGGAGTCGACGGGCCGGGCGGGCGGGCGGCAACCGCTCACGACGAATTTGCGATCGCCAGCATCAGCAAGACCTTCACGGCTGCATTGGTCATGCACTTGGCCGAACAGGGAAAGATCAACCTCGACCGGCCGCTGGCTTCATACCTGCAGGGAGCCGACGCCAACGCCAACAACGCCACGGTGCGGCAAGCGCTGGCGATGCGAGGCGGTTTCGGCGACACCGCCCCCACCGTGTTCGACGAGGTCTACGCCGACCCGACCCGGGCCTGGACCACCGCCGAGGTCGTCTCCAAAATCGGACCACCACTCACACCTGCTGGTACCGAGTTCCACTACTCGAATCCGGGCTACAAACTGCTCGGGTTGGCTGCCGAGCAGGTGACCGGAAAGTCGATTTCGACGGCGATGCGCGACGCGCTGTTGGACCCCGTACATGCCGACGGGATCGTGATGCAGGACCCCGACCACCTGACACCTCAGCCCTGGGCGCTCCCGCTCAAGAATTTCGAAGGCCCGCTTGCCCTGACCTCCTACGGGAAAGGGAGTGCGCTGCCGTGCATGTCGGATGCGACGTTCTCCCGAAACGCGGCAGGGATGGCCAGCGATGCGGCGAGTCTGGCCCGGTGGGGGTGGCTGCTGTTCTCCAACCAGATCCTCCAGCCCCAGTCTCTCGCAACGATGATGACGTTCGACTCCGACGGACACGGCATCGGCGTCGACAAAATCCCCGAATATGGGCCCGCCGCCTACGGCTTCTCCGGGAGCAAGCCCGGATACCACTCGGTGCTGGCCGTGCTGCCCGAGCGCAACACGGTGATGGTCATGTTCATCAACAACGCGGATTCCGACGAGCTCACCGCCGGCGGCAAACTGCTGGACGCACTGCAAGGGACCCAGCCGACCAGTGCCGGATCCGAGAGCGCCGGCGCGTTGGCCGCGCGCGGCGATCAGAGCGCTCTGGACGGGGTCCTGCGGTTCGCCGTGGACGAGCGGGAACTGCTCGACGGCGGAGCGTCGGCGTCGGACGCTAAAGGAAACGCAGGGGTCTGGCAGATGCAGGTGAAGGACGGGGCCGCCGAGGTGACCCACCCCGGGGGGCCCCCGGGCTCCTGGACGTTCACCTTCGACGGCCCGGGCGTAGCCCTCGACTTCGGAACTGATGGCGGGGCGCTGGTAGGGACGTACGCGATCGACGGCGACAACGTGCGCTTCCGCTGGGACGTCCATGCCGGCGATCCCAACCCGTGGATCCCGAAGGTGTTGTTCGCCAAGGCGGTGCGACTCAAGGGATGACCGTGTTTCGCCGTGCGGTCGAGGAGGGGCACGAATGGCAGCGTGCGGATCACCCGCGGATGCACGAGGGAAGCCCCAGCCGGGGCCCGGGGAGTCCTACGCTGTGGTGATGCTGACCCCTCGACGACCAGGCCATTTCCTCATTGTGGCAATGGCGACGGCGCTCGGTTTAGCTGGATGCAGCAGCAGGACGTCCGGGTCCGTATCGACCGCTTCCCCGACCGGGTCCGTATTGACCGCTTCCCCGACCGGGTCCTTATTGACCGCTACCCCGACCGCTTCCCCCACTGCTTCCGACGTCACCATCCTCGCTCTCGGCGACTCGACGGTCTGGGATCATGAATGCGTCGACTGCGGCCACTCGTACCCGCACCTGCTCCGCGACGCCCTCGCGAAGACTACGGGGAAGCGGATCGGGCTGATCGACGCGACCCAGCAGAACTTCCTGACGGCGCCGCTGCTGCTGCAGGAGATCACCGCTGACTCATGGGGCGCCGCGACAGCGGATCCGAAGGCATCCGGCCCGAAGGCGGCGATCGCCGGCGCCGACATCGTGACGATCACCCTCGGCGCAAACGACGTGCCCTGGCAGCGAGACGAGGATCCCGTCTGCAACGGCGAATGGCAGGCGAAGACTTGCACAGACGCGCTGGTGAAGCCCTCGATCGATGCGCTGGGGAAGGTCATCGATGCGATTCATGCCGTCAGGAAGGGGAAGCCGACGGCGATCCGGGTGACGAACTTCTACAACGAGCTCATCGAGAGCGCGGATCTCTCGTACATCCCGAACCGTCCTCAGCAATGGATCGAGAAGGGATTGACCAGCGCGAAGCTATTTTCGGACGTGCTGAACGCGGGTATCTGTGCGACCGCGACCTCCCATGGCGCCGTATGCATCGACATCTACCACGCGATCAACGGAGCAAAGGGCACGAAGGCTCTCCCCGCGAACTGGTTCGTCTGGCCGGCGCACGCTCGGGGCTACGACCAGACGTTCACGGCGGACGCGATCATGCGGTCGGGGTTCGCGCCACTCACTCTCGGCTGACCGCGGTTCCGCGTCAGTCCAAGATGGTTGTACGTGTTCGCTTCGTGATGGCTTTTTCGGGCTGCGCACGCAGTGCCTGAGTCGTCTGCCAGCGATACCGCTGACGCCCTTCGCCCCGGGTGTGCCCGACGAGGCAATCCAGCGCGTCCAGTACACAACAGGACTGTGGACCAAGGTCGCCTGACCGGCAGCCACGATCGCGGAATGCGAGACCCGAACGCTCCTCCTGGCCGATCTGTTGTCACGGCCAGGGCGCGTTTGAGCCATCGCGGTCACCGACATCCGCCGCTCAACCAATCTCGCCGCGAGCGAGCGCGCCGACCCAGGCGAGGCCGGCCCGCACACCGAGCGCGGCAGCGCGTTCACGTCCGGCCGCAAGACGCTGATCACCCACCAGCTGCCGCGTCTCAGCCAAGCCGTCAGCGGCGCTGCCCGTGGCGGGCCACGACAGCTCGGCGTGCGCGAGTTCGCAGATTGCCAGTGTTGTCGCCGCGTCCTGCAGGCGGTCGAGTCGGGCAAGCGCCACCGCTGCCGTGTCGGCCTGCATCAACTGACCGAGTGGCGACCCGAAGCGGGCGACGAGCTGCGCAGCGACGCCGTACAACGGCAATGCGTCACCGGGCCGGCCGGACACCAGCGCGTCGTCCGCGGTCACCGTTGCCGCGAGAAACAGTCGCCACGAACCCGCCGGGGCGCTTTCCAAGAGCGGCCGCAGCAGTGCGTCGGCGTCGGCGTGACGGCCGAGCAGGCTCAGTGCCTGCGCGCGATGGAGTCGCAGGATCCACTGCAAGCCCTCGTCACGGGGCGCGGCTGCTCCGACGCGCGCGGCGCGCTCGGCGAGCTCCAGCGCCGCCGGTCCACCGTTGTGGCGAAAACTGTGCAAGTTGCCGGCGTACAGCAAGCTGATGACTTCACCGTCGACGTCCCCGAGCTCGCGCCATGCATCAGCCG
>JBDSAK010000544.1:0-3184 GCA_039922195.1 Mycobacteriales bacterium | reverse complement strand
ACACGAAGTTCATGGACTACGCCGATTGGGCGGGCGTCGTCGACATCGTCTCCAACGACCACTACCTGTCCGTGGCCCGGCCGGATGCCTTCGAAGAGCTGTGCTTTTCGGCCAACCTCGTTCGCGGCACGGCCGGCGGGAAGCCATGGTTTCTGATGGAGCACTCCACCAGCGCCGTCAACTGGCAACCCGTCAACGTGCCCAAATCGCCCGGCCAGCTCAGCCGTGACAGTCTCGCTCACGTGGCCCACGGGTCGGATGCCGTCAGCTTCTTCCAGTGGCGCCAGTCGGTAGCCGGGGCCGAGAAGTTCCACTCGGCAATGCTGCCGCATGCGGGCGTCGATTCGCAGCTGTGGCGGGACGTCTGCGCGCTCGGCGAGATCTTGCAGCGGATAGCGGAGGTCACCGGCACGACGTGCGAACCGGCGCAGGTCGCCATTCTCTTCGACTGGCCGTCCTGGTGGGCGAGCGAACTCGACTCGTGTCCCTCGCAGCTGGTGAGGTACCGCGAGATCGCGACCGAGTGGTACGCCGCCCTGACAGGGCTCGGTATCGCGGTGGATGTCCAGCCCGCAGCAGCCGACTTCTCGGCGTACCGGATGGTCGTCGCACCGACGCTCTACCTGGTCGACGCCCAGTTGCGTGCCCGGCTGGAGGCCTACGTCGAAGCGGGCGGTCATCTCGTCACGACGTTCTTCTCTGGAATCGCCGACGAGAACGATCACATCTACGTCGGCGGTTTCCCTGGCGCACTCCGCGACCTGTTGGGCAGCAGGGTCGAAGAGCTCGCGCCGCTGCTGCCGGGCAGCCGGGTGAACCTCGACGACGGCAGCGTGGCGACCGACTGGGCCGAGCACGTGTCCCTTGTCGGGCCCGACGTCGCTCCGTTGCTGCGGTACGTCGACGGCGATGCGGCAGGTGTGGCCGCGGCAACGCGCCGGGAGGTCGGCGCCGGGAGCGCCGTTTACGTCGGCGCGAAGCTGGACGCTGCGAGCCTGCGCCGGCTTTGCCGACGGCTGGTGGCTCCTGCTGGAGTCGTCGCCGAGCTGGATGACGCAGTAGCGCAGGCCGTGTCCCGCCGGGTGCGATCGGACGAAACACAGCGGTTCATTTTCCTGATCAACCACAGCGCGGAGCCACAAACGGTGGCGACCGAGCCGGGCGTCGACCTGATCTGCGGCAGCGCCGTCACCTCGTCGGTGACCCTCGACGGTTTCGGCGTCGCGGTAGTCAGGACGTCGCGGCCCAAGGAGGATCGCCATGCTGGTCAACCGCAGTGACCTCGGCCCGCGCCAGCGCTCCGACGACCTTCGACGCCTCGCGGCGGAGGAGTTCGACGTTCTGGTCGTCGGTGCGGGCGTCGTCGGGGCGGGGGTAGCCCTTGATGCCGCCACGCGCGGGCTGTCCGTAGCTCTGGTCGAGGCACGTGATTACGCTTCCGGCACTTCGAGCCGGTCGAGCAAACTCGTACACGGCGGCCTGCGTTACCTCGAGCAATTGGACTTCCGGCTGGTGCGTGAGGCGCTCAAGGAGCGGTCCCTGATCCTCAACCAGCTGGCCCCGCACTTGGCTCAGCCAGTGTCGTTCCTCTACCCGTTGCAGCACCGGGTGTGGGAGCGGCTGTATGTCGGCATCGGGTTTGCGCTGTACGACTTCCTCGGCGGCCGGCACGGGGTCCCGAGGCATCGGCACCTTACTCGCACCGGCGCCCGCCGGTTGTTCCCCGCCCTTCGGGAGAGCACTCTGGTCGGAGCGATCCGCTACTACGACGGCCAGATCGACGATGCACGGCACACCATGATGGTCGCCCGTACGGCCCGCGGCTATGGAGCCGTATGCGCCAACAGCACCCGGGTGACGGGGTTTCGCCGGGAGGCGGACCGGGTGACCGGGGCGGTCGTGCGTGACCTGGAGTCAGGCACCGACATCCACATTCGCGCGAAGCAGACGATCAACGCTGCCGGAGTATGGACCGACGAGATCCAGCAACTTGCCGGCGGTCAGGGCCAGCTCGAGGTCCGGGCGTCGAAGGGCGTTCATCTCGTCGTGCCGCGCGATCGCATTGATGGGTCGGTCGGGCTCATCACCCGCACGGAGACGAGCGTCCTGTTCGTGATCCCCTGGGGCAATCACTGGATCGTCGGCACCACGGACACCGACTGGAACCTGGACCGGGCCCACCCGGCAGCGAGCCGGGCCGACATCGACTACCTCCTCGCGCATGTCAACCGGTTGTTGGTCAAACCCCTGACCCACGACGACATCCACGGTGTGTACGCCGGATTACGGCCGCTGCTCTCCGGCGAATCCGATTCGACCAGCAAGCTCTCGCGGGAGCACGCCGTCGTGAGTCCGGTCCCGGGCCTGACCATGATCGCGGGCGGCAAGTACACGACGTACCGGGTCATGGCCAGGGACGCCGTCAACGCTGCGCTCGGGTCACCGGGCGCGGCGGCTCCCCAGTGCGTCACAGAGCGGATCCCAATCGTCGGAGCAGAAGGCTTTGCTGCCACTTGGCAGGCGCGCAACCACCTTGCCCGGACGTCAGGGCTGCGCGTCGACCAGATCGAACATCTGTTGCGTCGCTACGGTTCCTTGGTGCACGAGGTGCTCGCTCTCGTCGCAGCGGACCCATCCCTGGGACAGCCGCTGACAGACGCACCTGACTACTTGCGGGCGGAGATCCACTACGGCGCCAGCCACGAGGGAGCTCTTCATCTCGATGACTTATTGGCGCGCCGCACCCGGATCAGCATTGAGACCTTTGACCGCGGCGTCGGTGCCGCAGTCGAGGCAGCGCGGATCGTCGCTCCGCTCCTCGGCTGGTCCGAAGCGGATATCAGCCGCGAAATCCGGCACTACGCCGCCCGCGTCGCGGCCGAACGCGAGTCGCAGGAACAATCGGATGATCGAGCGGCCGACGCCACCCGGCTGGGCGCACCCGAGGTTCGTGCGGGCCTGTCGCGTTGACCAGTCAAGCGTTGTGTAACCAGCGTCGCCACCAAGACGACGAACCTGATGGCCCGGTCGCGGTTCACGCCGTACCTCAACGCGACCTTCAAGATGGTCAGCGCCACGGCGACCTGGACCGTGACACTGATCCAGATCGCCGACCTTCAGCCGGTCGTCGTGACGGGTGACGACAACCGCTACAGCCTCACGTTCCGCGCCGCGAGTGCCGGCC
>JBDSAK010000543.1:0-3022 GCA_039922195.1 Mycobacteriales bacterium | reverse complement strand
CAGTCCGGCACGTCGTGGAAGCGTGGGAACCACGTGAGCGACTCCCGTACCCACGCCGGGTCGACGGGGTCGGTGAGTCGCTCTACTTCGTCCGCGAAGGGCGGGCGGGCGTGCAGGCTGCGCGGTGAGCCGACGAGAACGAGACCGGTCAATCGGTCAGGGCAGTCCACGGCCACTTGCTGGGCGACATAACCGCCGCTGGACGACCCGACGAGCACGGCAGCGGCCAGGTCGACTGCGTCCATAAATGCGTCGACGTCTGCGGCGAACGACGCGAGCTCGTACCCGCCGACCGGTTTCTCGGCGCCGCCGTGACCACGTTGGTCCAAACTCAGCACACGTAACGAAGGCGGCAGCGAAGCCATCAGCCGGTCAAAGCAGCGCAGCGACTCTCCCCAAGGATGCAGCAGCAAGATCGCATGGCCCGCGGGATCGCCCTGCTCGAGGTAGCGAAGCCTTACTCCCGTGCCGACATGAACGTCGCGGACCACAGGCTGCTTGGCCACCTTGCGATCCTATGCTCCGCAGGTGCATGACACCGCCCGAGGTCGGAACCGCGCGCGCTGCGCGGCATAGAGAACGTTCGTCGGCGGCGGTCGCCAATCGGATCTTCATATGTGGTATCGCACGTAACCAAGATCAACTCTTCGACTTGTTTGACCGGACCCTTCTTCTTCGCACCGGTGCGGCCACGCAGGAGGACCGACTGGCCGCCTATGACGCGGCCAACCCACCAGGCCGCAGCGAAGCCGGCCGTCAAGAGATTCGGGCTGGGCGCGCCCTGTTCGAAGCGCAGATGCTCAAACTCGGTGCGAACGCGCTGGATGGCTCGCGGCCAGCGGCCTCGATCGCCGATGACCTTCTGGAGCTGGTCGGTGCATGCCGACCCAGTGAACTGGGCGAGGGGCGACCGACGACTGACTAGGCCGGGCATCCTGGTCGCAGCCGAGTTCTGCAGAACCGTTGTGTAGTGCCAGTATGCTCGCGCTCCCGTGGCCGCGCCAGAGCCTCTGCTACAGGCATCGGATCCGCGACCGTTGTCGCCCACATACGTGCCGCTCTCCTGCCAGTTTGGAAGCGAGCGGAAGTGCCAGCTCTGCTGGCGTGGGCATCGACAACAACCGCGCGCGATCGACGCGGCGAACCGCCGCGGCGTTTCCGGCGCCACTTTCGCGACGCTGCTGATGCTCGCCTTCGGTCCGACCCGGATGCGCTCGGTCGTGGAAGGCGTATCAAGGGCGGAGGTCGAGGCGGCATTCCCGCGTTGGGAGATGCTCTCGGTCGAGCCCGCGGACACCGCTGGGCTGGGGTGGCCGCTGAATAGGACTGCGCCGCAGTGGTACCGGCTGCGCCGACCGGCCTAGAACGAGGAACCGTCCTGTCCGGTCGCTGGTCTTCGGTGCGCCCTGGCGACCTGGTGCTTCCGCGCCCTCGGGTCACCCGGAAAGGCGACGGATCCGGCCTCGCTCCGACTCAGGGCGTTCGGGCGTGTGCCTCTGTCAGAACGCGGAGGATCTCCTGAAGGGTGACTTCCGGTTCGTTCTCCGGTACGGCGTGCCCGCTGGTCACCACGACCTGCTTGGCCAGCGGGCTGAGCACCAACCACCCTCGCTGGCCCTGGACGTTGGTGCGCTGCTCTTCGTTCTCGAAGTACTTTCCGTAGTTGTTGGAGATTACGGTCATCGGGATCCGGCCGATCCGTTGACGGTGCTCCCAGGCGAAGCGCTCGACGGCGACGTAGTCGCGGCGCTCCTGGTTCAGCGGTGACCGGCAGTCCAGCTCGTCGAGCAGTTCCTGCGGAGCCTGGGACGGGATGATCGCGTGCGGTGTCTCCGCCAAGACGATGCCGGCCGTGTCTGCGGGGTGCGCGTAGGCGTAGCTCGTCATCAGGAACCCGCCACCAGACGTGCCGACGAGGACGTAGGGGGGCCTCGCGTCAACCGCGTTCAACATCGCCTGCAGGTCGGCGAGCAGCTCCGGGGTGCGCCGGCACCCGGTGGCGGGGTCGCTGGAACCGTTGCCCAGACGGTCGTAGGCGCAGACCCGGGTCTGCTCGGCGATGCGACCGAAGACGGCGGACCACTGGAACTGGTCGGACTCGTCGCCGCTCTCGAGAAGGACGGTTGGGCTACCTGTGCCGCCGCAGTGCACGAAGAGCCGGCGGCCCTCGCCGATGTCGACGAGCGCCGGGGTGTCGTCCGTCGTCTCGATGCCCGAGGAGGGCGAGGTCAACGGCGCCGTGCTCGTGGTCGACCCTGCGTCCTCCCGGGCATCGCCGCGGCCGCCACTACTGACACCGCAAGCAGTGACGAGGCTGAACGCCGTGACCAACACGAGACCGAGAAGCCTCGGCCGATCGACTGGCATGCCCCCACCATGCGCCCGCCGCGTCAAGAAGGAAAGCCCGCCGGCCCCAACGCGTTCGCAGGTCATTGATGGTCGGTGAACGCCGGGAAGTCACCCAACTGCAGCTTTCGGCACGGTGTTCGGTCGTGGCGCCGCTTCCACATGATGCGGTACGAGTGCGGTCCAATATCGCTCCCGGACACCGGTCGCGGCGCCCGGTCCGGGCTGGTCAGGTCGGGACGACGCAGGGCTTGTCGGCGTACCGCTTCGCCTCCTCGACGACGCGGCCGAGCGTCCGGTCCAACAGGTCCTGGTCGGCGTCCAGGCGTCGGAACCGAGGGACGACACTGGTCTCAAGCCATCGCCAACGGTCGTCGAACCGCGTGATCCTCGGGACCGTACGGGTCCTCAGCGCGTTAGCGAGCCCGCCGGCCAGCGAGAAGGCGGAGAACGACGTGAAGTACCTGACCTCCTGCCGAAAACCGCGCACCTCGAAGGTCGTCGTCGAGCCCATCGATACCAGCCGGGCGAAGTTGCCCGACAGAAGGTCGAAGAGCGGTTGCACCACGGTGCGCTGTTCGTGCTCGAGGAGAGCGAGGTTGCCGGCCCAGACCATGTCGGCGGCCTCCCGTCGGGCCTCCTCCGGCGACCCCTCGTCCGCCAGGATCGCGCGGCC
>JBDSAK010000542.1:0-3018 GCA_039922195.1 Mycobacteriales bacterium | reverse complement strand
CGCCGCGGACTGCGCGATCTGGGCCAACCACAACGGTGCACCGACTTCCTGACTGAGGATGTCGGACAACTCCTCCATGCGCCCGGCGTAGACACCGATGATGCTGTCGAGCAGGGCGAGGCGCTCGTCCTTGCTGGTGACCGAGAACGTTGCGAACGCAGCCTTGGCCGCCGCAACCGCGGCGTCGACATCGTCGGCACCGCCCATCGCGATCGACGCGATCGGCTGTTCCGTGGCCGGGTTGATGACTGCGAGCGTGTCGCCGGTGAGCGGTGCGACCCACTGGCCGTTGATGTAGAACTGCAGGGCGTGGTCCACGGGGTTCTCCTCTGGGCCCGGCAAGCCGGGGATCAATCGAACTTCTCGACCCGGCAACCATACGTGACAGCGAGCTTTCACACCGTGGCGCCGTAGCCTGCGACGCGGTGATCCTGATCGACGCCAGCGGCCTCCGGGCATCCCGGCCCAACCGCCCCCTGTTCACCGATCTCTCGTTGACCCTCCGAGACGGTGACCGGATCGGTGTCGTTGGCCTCAACGGCTGCGGCAAGAGCACGTTGCTCGCAATGTTGAGCGGCGAGCGGGAACCCGAAGCCGGGGTCGTCCGGCGCGGACGCGGCGCCCGCATCGGCGCATTGGCGCAGTTGCCGGTGGTTCCCCGAGGCCGGGTCCGCGCGGTGGTCTGCGATGGCCTGGACGGGCATGAGTGGCAGGGCGAGGCGATGCTGGACCGGCTGGGCATGGCCGGCATGCTCGACGTTCCCACCGACGAACTTTCCGGCGGCCAGAAAAAGCGGGTTGCGCTGGCCGCGCTCCTCGCCCGTGAGTGGGATGCACTCATCCTCGACGAGCCGACCAACCACCTCGACCTGGACGCCATCTCGTTCCTCGAAACGTGGCTTGGGGACTTCGGCGGCGGTTTGCTGTTGGTGACCCACGACCGACACGTGCTCGACCGCGTCACCACCAAGGTGCTCGAGATAGACCGCGGCGCGGGCTACCTCCACGTGCCGCAGGACCGCACGGCCGGATCCGGCTACGCCGCGTACCTCGCCGCTCGCATCGAGCGAGAGGAAAACGCCGCCACCGCCGAACAGACGCGCAAGAACCTGGCCCGACGCGAGCTGGCGTGGCTGCGGCGCGGCGCACCCGCGCGATCCACCAAACCGAAAGCTCGCGTCGACTCGGCCAAGGCGCTCATCGCACGCGGCCCCCAGGCGGCCGCACGCGAGGGCGACATCGGCCTCTCATTGGGCAGCGCTCGCCTCGGATCCCGCGGGGTGGAACTCCACGATGTGAGCTTCTCCTGGCCTGACGAGCCGCGGCTCATCCTCGAGCACGTCAGCCACATGTTCGAACCGGGCGATCGCGTCGGCGTCGTCGGCGCCAACGGTGTGGGCAAGAGCACGTTGCTCGACCTCATGGCCAAGCGCCGCCTGCCCGTGCACGGCGTCGTCGACGTCGGGACAACCGTCAAGATCGGCTATTACGACCAGCTCGGACGCGACCTCGACGAGAAACAAAGAGTCCGTGACGCGGTAGCCGGCGACAAGGGCGCGCCGTCGGTTGCGGACGCAAAGTTGATGCGCCAGTTCTGGTTCGACGACGACACCCAAATGGCGCCGATCGGCACCCTCTCCGGCGGCGAACGCCGTCGACTTCAACTGTTGCTCACGCTGGTCGAACAGCCGAACGTGCTGTTGCTCGACGAACCAACGAACGATCTGGACCTCGACACCCTGCGCGCCCTCGAGGAGTTCCTCGACAACTGGCCCGGCATCGTGGTGGTCGTCAGCCACGACCGAGTGTTTCTCGATCGCACCGTCGATGAGGTGCTGGCCATTGACCCCCAGGGTCACGCCGGCGTCGTTCGGGGTGGTGTCACCGGGTGGCTGACCCACCGAACTGAGCCGGCACGGTCCGCGACCGTACCGACGCGAGCCTCACCCTTGGCTCCCACAGCCGGGTCCGCGCGCCCGGCGTCGAAAAAGAGCGCGAGTACCTTGCGGCGTCAACTCGGCGTGGCGGAGCGCGAACTCGCCACGGCAGTCACACTGCACGATCGCGTCCAGGCCGAGATGGCAACGGCCGGCGCCGACCACGTGACCCTGGTGCGGCTCAGCTCTGAACTCGCGGCGGCTCAGGCGCAGGTTGGCACCACCGAGGAACGGTGGTTGGCCCTCGCCGACCAAGCCGAATCACTCGGAATGGACCTCTGAATCGGCCCGGAGCGCAACCGGGCGACGGCGTTGGCGCTAGGCCACGTAGCATTCCGCCTACCGCAGTTCAATGGCGTCATTCCGCATCTGCTCGGTGGCGCAGTCCGTCGATCGCGCCCAAGATCATTGTCGTGACCGTGCGTTCGACGATGACGCGCGACGCTCGACGTTGCGCCAGTGTCTCAGTCGCCCCGTGCATGCCCGCGAGCATCACCGCGGCCGCCGTACGCGCCACCGGCACAGGCAACGACGCCTGCCGGGTGAACAGATCAGCGAAGAACTCGATGTCACGACGCGGGCCGGCGCCGGACCCGACCCAGGTACTCGGCGCCAGCAACGCGGCGAGCAGACGACCGCGAGAAGCCAAGATCGAGAAATAGGCGCTGACACACGCTTGGATCTGGACTTCGAACTCTGCGCTCGACGCGACCGCATCGATGATCTCGACGTCGAACCTCGCGAGTTCGCGCGCCCGCAACGCCACCAGCAACTCCTCGGCGTTTGCAAAATGTGCGTAGGGCAAGGCTTTGCTCACGTGCGCCCTCGCCGCGACGCCCTCCATCGTGACTGCCCCAAGGCCTGATTCCATGACCAACTCTGCGGCGACATCGAGCAGCTGCACACGGCGGGCGCTGCGACCGATCCGACGAGTCGGCAAACGCCGCACCTCATTGTCACGGGCTCGTCGAGCCGCTCGATCCGGTCCCACTTGCGCCTTCACCATAGTGACGGTAGCGTAACTTACTAGTACGAGGAGGGTCAATGATCGACGAAAAGCTCGCCGCGAACTTCATCCGAC
>JBDSAK010000541.1:0-6747 GCA_039922195.1 Mycobacteriales bacterium | reverse complement strand
TTGGAGGCCATGAAGTTCACCGAATCGGTGAGGTCCTTCCACGTGCCGCTGACGCCCTTGACGTCGGCCTGACCGCCCAGCTTTCCTTCGGTACCGACTTCTTTGGCGACGCGTGTGACTTCTGAGGCGAAGTTACGGAGCGTGTCGACCATGGTGTTGATCGTGTTCTTCAGTTCGAGGATCTCGCCCTTCACGTCGACCGTGATCGTGCGAGTCAGGTCGCCGCGGGCCACGGCCGTCGTCACCTGGGCGATGTCGCGCACCTGGTCGGTCAGGTTGGACGCCATGAAGTTCACGTTGTCAGTGAGGTCTTTCCACGTGCCCGCGACACCTGGCACATCTGCCTGCCCACCGAGCTTGCCTTCGGTACCTACCTCGCGGGCGACGCGCGTCACCTCGTCGGCGAACGCGCGCAGCGTGTCAGTCATCGAGTTGATGGTGTCGGCCAACGCCGCGACCTCACCCTTGGCGCTGACGGTGATGCGGCGGTTGAGGTCGCCGCGCGCGACGGCGGTTGCGACCTGGGCGATGTCACGCACCTGGCTGGTGAGGTTGGAGGCCATGAAGTTCACCGAATCGGTGAGGTCCTTCCACGTGCCGCTGACGCCCTTGACGTCGGCCTGACCGCCGAGGATTCCTTCGGTGCCCACCTCGCGCGCGACTCGGGTTACTTCAGCTGCGAACGACGACAGCTGGTCGACCATTGTGTTGACCGTGTCCTTGAGCTCGAGCATCTCCCCCTTGACGTCAACGGTGATCTTGCGCGACAGGTCACCCTTGGCCACAGCCGTCGTGACGAGGGCGATGTTGCGCACCTGACTGGTCAGGTTGGACGCCATGAAGTTCACCGAATCGGTGAGGTCCTTCCAGCTGCCGGACACACCGCGGACCTTCGCCTGGCCGCCCAGCTTCCCTTCAGTGCCGACCTCCCGGGCCACTCGGGTCACCTCGGAGGTGAACGACGAAAGCTGGTCGACCATCGAGTTGACCGTCTTGCCGATGCGCAGGAACTCGCCCTTGACCGGCTGGCCCTCGATCTTCAGCGCCATCTTCTGGGAGAAGTCGCCGTCCGCGACGGCCGCGATGACGCGGCCGACCTCGACCGTCGGCCGGACCAGGTTGTCGATCATCTCGTTGATCGCGTCGACGCTCTCGGACCACGCACCGACGGCGCCGCCGGGCGCCAACCGCTCGGTCATGCGTCCTTCGCGGCCGATGAGCCGGCCGACCCTGGCGAGCTCGCGGAAGCGGGCGGCGTTCTGGTCGGCCATCTGGTTGAAGACGACGGCTATCTGCGCCAGCGCCCCGGACCCGCGAGCCGGCAGTCGCACGGCGAAGTTTCCGTCGCGCACAGCGACCATCGCCCCGAGCAACTCGGTGAGGGCCGGGTCATCGAAACCGACGCCGACGCGCTTGGCGGCACCATTGCGCACGCCCGTGTCGGCCGCGCTGTGTGCGACCTTGCGGGGCGTCGCGGTCGCGCCGACGCTCCGGCGCGCGGACGCGGCGGCGGGCACCCGCTTTGCTCGCCCGCTCCGACCTGCCCCAGCTGTGTCTTTGCCGGCCATGCGCGCTCCTGTCAGGCGTCCCGCTGCGCGGCGGGGGGTCATAGTCTTACATCACGGGTCCGGCACTTAGCGGCACATGTCCGGATAAGCGCCGTTCCGCTCTGCCGCGCTCCGGGCAGGCTAAGTTGTCGGCCGGACGGCGAGGGCCACGGCGGCCGTACCGGCGAGAGGAGGCCCCCATCGAGCTGCGCGCCCGAGCGACCGCGACCTTTCCTGCGCTGAGTACGACGCCCGCGCTGGCCCGGGGGCTCCTGCGTGACACCTTTGCCAGCTGGGCGCTGACCGAGGCGACTGACGACGTGCTACTGCTGACGACCGAGCTGGTCACCAACGCCGTCGTGCACGCCGGCACCGATGTCGACGTCATTGTCGAGGCGACGGAGGACGCGGTGATCGTGTCGGTGACCGATCGCTACTCCGCGAGATCGCTGCCGGCTGTCGCCACTCCCCCGCCGGACACCAGCGAGGGCGGCCGCGGCCTCTGGCTGGTACAGACGATCGCCGCGCGCTGGGGAGTGGAGCATTGGCCGACCGGCAAGCGGGTCTGGTTCGAGGTCGCCGTACCGGGCGGCATCGTCCCGGCCGAGCGCCGGGTCAAGGCGGCCGCCATGCCCACGGTCGCACCGGGCAGAGTGCTCGTCGCAGTCGTCGCCGCCGACCGCGCCGGGCTGGTCACCGGATGGGGTGGTGACTCGGAGCTGATGTTCGGCTGGGCCGAAGAAGAAATCGTCGGCCGGCCGCTGAGCGACGTGTTGGCGCAGGAAGGGGGCCGCGTCGCGCTCGTCGAACAGCTCGCCGCGGCGGAGAGCTGGCACGGTCACGTCGCCGTGCGCACCGCAGACGGGCCGATCACGACGTGTTATGCGTCGCACCGGCTGGCCACGACCGACGGATCATTGCTGTGTCTATGGACCGCAACGGAGACGGGATGGGCACTGCGCCCGTTGACGCGAACGCCTTCCGGATCGGCCGCTGGGCTCGCCGGAATCTTGGGGCTCGCCGATGCCGTCGTTGCCCGGATGAGTCTTGACGATTTGCTGGCCCAGGTATTGCGGCGGCTCTGTGTCGCGCTGCGCGGTGATGCTGCCTACGTGCTGCTGTGCGACGAAGGAGAAAAGTCCCAACTGCGCGCGGCGTACGGGTTCGACGTCGACGAGCACGCCGAACTCAAAGGCCGGTCGATGGACGGCATCGCCGGCCGGCTCGGAGAGCACAACCTGCCGTTGATCCTCGAAGACCTCACCGGCCAGGACGGTGACCCGCTGCTGTCCGCACAGGGGCTCCGCTGTGCTGTCGCCGCCCCACTCGTCGTCGAGGGAAAGATGATCGGCTCGCTGCACGTTGCGGCGCGGCGGGTCTCCGCCTTCGAGACCGACGACGGTGTCCGGCTCGCTCAGGTCAGCGACCGCATCGCCCTAGCCGTCGAGAGGGCACGACTCAGCGAACTCGACCGCAGGCGCCGTGGATGGCTCGCCTACGTCGCGGAGGCCAGCGATCTGCTCGCCGGAACACTCGAACTCGACCGCACGCTCGCGCTGGTCGCACAGCTCGTCGTACCCGCGCTCGGTGAATGGTGCGCGATCCACCTGCTGCAGGAAGGTGGAGAGTCGACGCTGGACTACATGTGGCATGCGGACGAGGCTCGAGGCGACGATGTCCGGGCCGCGTTGCGCACCCTGCCGGCACCCGAGCGGCGGACACAGGCGACCCAGACGCCGCCGAATCGACGGCAACCCTGGCGGCCGCCGGCAGACGACGCACTCAGTGAGTACGACCGGCTGGTCTATCCGCTGGTGGCGCGCAACAACGTGCTCGGGTCGCTCACCGTGGGCCGCTCGATTGCCTCGCGCTACCAGGACGACGAGATCGACCTCGCCGAGGACCTCGCCCGCCGAGCCGCGCTGGCGATCGACAACGCCCGGCAGTTCCAGCAGCGCGTCGAGGTGGTGACCGCCCTCCAGCGCAGCCTGCTTCCGCCTGAGGCGCCCGTCATCACCGGGTGCGAGATCGGGGTGGCCTACCTCGCGGCGGGCGGTGGTAGTGACGTCGGCGGCGACTTCTACGACGTGTTCCAGATCGACAATGTGCGCTGGGGAGTCGCGATCGGCGACGTTTGCGGCAAGGGTCCAGAGGCCGCAGCCGTGACCGGGCTCGCCCGCCACACGATCCGCATCCTGGGACGCGACGGCCGAGATGTCACCTCGGTGTTGGAGCGGCTCAACCTGGCGATTCTGGATGAAGGGCCGCGCGCTCGATTTGTGACGGTGGCCTACGCCGTCGTCGAGCCGATTCCCGGCGGAGCTCTGGTCGAGATCTGCTCGGCAGGTCACCCGTTGCCGATGCTGCTCGCGGCCGACGGAACTGTGTGCGCCGTCGGGGAGCCGCAAAGCCTGCTGGGCGTGCTTGCCGACCCAGGCCTGCGGTCGCAGCGGTTGCAGATCAGCGCGGGCGACGCACTGGTGTTCTTCACCGATGGTGTCACCGAACGGCGCGAAGGCGACCGGATGCTCGGCGAGGAGGGACTCGCGAAGCTGCTCCGGTCGTGCGCCCCGATGCCGGCCGGTGCGATCGCGGCGCGCATCGAGCGTGCGGTTGTCGATTTTCAGCCGCACCCCCCGCGCGATGACATGGCTGTCGTCGTCATCCGGGTGCTGTGATCGCCCGCTGGCCCGCAGTGCTGTTCGATCTCGATGGCACGCTGACCGACTCCGGCCCCGGCATCATCAACTCGGTGACCTACGCGCTCGCGGGTGTTGGCGCGCCGGCGGTCGCGCCGCGCGCGCTTCGCGCGTTCATCGGTCCGCCGCTGCGCGAGTCGTTCGTCGCGCTCGGCATCGAGCCCATGGCGGCGATCGCGAAATACCGCGAGTACTACGACGAGATCGGCATGTTCGAGAACTCGGTGTACGACGGAATCCCCCCCCTGCTCGAGGAACTCCGATCAAGCGGCGTACGACTGGGCGTCGCCACCTCGAAGCCGACGGTTTTCGCCGTGCGCATCCTCGAGCACTTCGATTTGCTAGATCACTTCGAGGTCGTTGTCGGAGATGAGCTCGACGGCTCCCGCCGGCACAAGCACCAGGTCATCGAAGCCGCGCTCGCCGCGCTCGGGATCGATTCGACCGTCGCCGTGATGATCGGCGATCGTGAGGCGGACGTCCTCGGTGCCGCGCGCTGCGGAGTGCACTGCATCGGTGCGGGTTGGGGCTACGGCGAGCCGGGCGAACTGGCAACCGCCGGTGCCGCGGTCATCGCGGCGACGCCCGCGGCCCTGCGGACGCTCCTTGCACCTCACGAACCGTCATCACCCGACTGACGCTGTGGCGTTCCGCCCCCGCGGCTGACGCTGTCAGGAAGATCATCCCCGCCACAGATCACGCAACTCGGTGCCGGGTAGCAGACCTACGCGCGGCACCGAATCTCACCGTGCAGTATCGAAAACCATCCGTCTCGCGCTGCGGCCCAGTTACGCCAACCGCGAGAGATTCGTTCGAGCTCGCCCTGCGTCGCCAGGCCGTCGCTGAGAACTTGCGTGGCCATGGCCGACTCAAGAATTCGGTCGGCCCACATGTCGCCCCACCATTGACGGTCGTCGTGGGTCGAAAAGCACCAGGTGCTCGAGCCGGCGACAACATCGGTGAAGCCCGCCTGTTGTGCCCATTGCAGCAGCCGCCGTCCCGCGTTCGGTTCGCCGCCGTTTGCGCGCGCTGCCCGCTGGTACAGGGCCAGCCACGTGTCCAGCTCCGGCACTTCCGGGTACCACGTGAATGCCGCATAGACGCTGTCGCGTGCGGCGACCACGCCACCCGGCGCACACACACGCCTCATCTCACGCAACGCTTGCACCGGATCTCCTACGTGCTGCAGTACCTGGTGGGCGTGCACCACATCGAAGTGGTCGTCCGGGAAGTCGAGTGCGTGCACGTCAGCAATGACCAGCTCGACATTGGCGACACCGCGCTCCGCCAGCCCGGCGCTCGCGACGTCCGCTGCCTTCTGTGTTAGCTCGACGGCCGTCACGATTCCCGGGGCGACCACGGCGGCAAGGTCGGCGGTGACGGTGGCTGGTCCGCATCCGACATCGAGCAGGCGTTGCCCGGCGACGAGATGCGGAAGCAGGTACGCCGCTGAGTTGGCGGCGGTGCACCAGCGGTGGGAACGCAGTACGGACTCGTGATGACCGTGCGTGTAGACGGGGTGAGATTCCATGCGACGCCTCCTCCACGCAGTGTCTGCTTGCGCAGCCTAGCCACGGCGCCCGAAATATGAAACTCAGAATCCCACTATCTGAGACGTCGGAATCATGTGAAGCACGGAGAAGCAGTTGACTCGGCTGAATCACGGCCGCGGGGCGAGCCGGCGATCAGACTTCGACGACCACCGGGATGATCATGGGGCGGCGACGGTAGGTGTCGTTGACCCACCGACCGACCGCGCGGCGCACGAGTTGCTGCAGCGCCTGCGGGTCACTCACTCCTTCGGCCGCGGCCGCCTTCAGGGCGATCTCGACCATCACTCGCGCCTCGGCGAACGACTTGTGCACGTCGTCGCTGAACCCGCGCGCAAAAATCTCCGGACCCGCCGTCACCGCGCCCGTCGCCGAATCGACGACGACGACGACGGTGATGAAGCCTTCCTCACCGAGGATGCGCCGGTCCTTGAGTGCCGCATCGCTGATGTCACCGACGACGAGTCCGTCGACGTAGACATAGCCACAGGGCCACTTGCCGGTGATGCGCGCGACGCCGTCGATGAGGTCGACGACGACGCCGTCCTCCGCCATCACGATGCGGTTGGGCGGCACGCCCGTGAGCTCGGCGAGCTTGGCGTGGGCGCGCAGGTGGCGCCACTCACCGTGGATCGGCATGAAGTTTCGCGGCTTGGTCGCGTTGAGCAGGTAGAGCAGCTCCCCTGCCGGTGCGTGGCCCGAGACGTGCACCATCGCAACGCCCTTGTGCACGACCTCCGCACCCCACCGGGTGAGTCCGTTGATGACTCGATAGACCGCGTTTTCGTTGCCGGGGATGAGACTGGACGCGAGAACGACGGTGTCGCCCGCCTCGATCCGGATCGGGTGGTCGCGGTTGGCCATGCGGGACAGTGCCGAGAGCGGTTCGCCCTGGCTGCCGGTCGAGATCAGCACCACTTCGTCGTCCGGCAGGTCGTCGACGCTCTTGAG
>JBDSAK010000540.1:0-6725 GCA_039922195.1 Mycobacteriales bacterium | reverse complement strand
ATGCGTAGAAGCTTGACCTGGGCACTGCCAGCAGCCGACACATCCACGCGACCTTGTAGGTGGCCTTCTCCGCCTCGATCACCGCGCAGCGCTCTGCTACTGCGGCGTCCTGGCGAAGAAGGCCGCTGATTTTTTCAGGAACTCGTTCTCCATCCGCAGCCGACGGTTCTCCTCCTCGAGCTCACTCACGCGGGCACGCTCGATCGGTGTCGACGCCGTTGCCGGTTCAGGGTTGGCATCACGCCACGCTGCCACCCAGTTGCCCAACGTCCCGTCATTGACACCCAGATCACGAGCGACTTCTGCGACCGGCTTCCCGGTTTCGATCACCATCTGCACGGCCGCAGCCTTGAACTGTGGGCTGAACTTCCGGCGCTTCTCGGACATGAACAGATCCTCTCAATCGAGAGGAACCGTCCAAGAACCTTGCTACACCCCAATCCGACGCGCCAAGGTCGTCGGCTGTCGCTGGGCGGCCAGCCAGGCGTCGAGGCCAGCGCGGCGGATTCAAGTGCCCGGCCTACCCGGTTGGGACGCCGGGAGCCGAGCGGAGCCAAGGACTTCGCTCCGTGCCGAGTCTCCCCGGCCTTGACAGCGTGCAGGGTTCGCACCGAAAGCGCAGCAGTTGACTAATGGCTAGCTAACGTTCCGAGCGAATCGGCGTCGTTTGGGCCTGCCGGTTGATCCGCAGGTCGAACGCTTCGGAGACGTGCCATTCCCTGGAAAGCATGACCGGTGTTCCATCGCGGTCGTAGTCAATCTCCTCGACGTACAGCAGGGGTTTTCCGCGCCGGATCCCGAGCACCTTCGCCGTGCGGCTGGTGCTCGCGACGGCGCGCAGGGTTGCTGTCGCGTGGTCGGCGGCGTGACCTGACGAGCTCAGCAACCCGAACAGCGAGGGGTCGAGGTTCTGTAGATCAAGGTCGGCTTTCAGCAGCTGCGCCGGGATGCGGTCGCGAGAGTAGATGACCGGCTGGTCGTCGGCCGTCCGGACGCGCTCCACCGCGAGAACCGTGTCGCCCTGGCGGAGCTGTAAATGGCTGTCGAGCTTTGAGCATTGATCGAGAACCGCGTCGAGCACCCGCATCCCGGCGTGCGCACCGGCACTCTCGATCATCGCGAGGTAGCTCAAGGTCGAGTCAAGACCGTGTGGCATCCGCCGACGCTCGGCGACATAGCTGCCCGACCCGTGACGACGGGTGACGTAGCCGGCTTCGACCAGACTGGTCACCGCCTCCCGCACCGTTGCCCGAGACACGCCGAATCGCGTCGCGAGTTCGCCCTCGGTCGGCAATTTCGTTCCCGGGGGAAGCTGCGAACTGATCATTTCCTCCAGCAGCTCCTCGCGCAGCCGGTCGGCGAGCAGGCTCTTTCCGGGCATCTAACCAGCCTACGTGCGGGTGTCGAGCGACGTGTCGGCGTCGGATGCCGTCTCCTCGAGGACTCGGCGCACCTGGTCCGCGATCGTCGGAGCCCCCGGCAGCAAGCCGTCGAAGATGGCGCTGCCGATCGTGTAGCCCCATGCGCCGGCCTCGCTCACCGCGACGGCCCGTTCGATGCTGGCGATCGACCCGGCCACGATCACCGGGCCGCTCGATGCCTGGACCACCGCACGGATGAGCTCGAGCGTGTCGGCGGTCGGGTGGCGGTAAGCCAGTAGATCGAGGCCCGCGACGTGGTCCAGCCCGGTCAGCCGTTCCGCGTCGGCGGCGATCTGGTCGACCGTGCCGAGCAGGACGCTGGGGTGGTCGACGACCTGGCCGGGGAACGGGCAGTAGTGCACACCGTCGGGAAGCATGCCAGCCGTGTCTGCGCCGTGGGTCCCGCCGAGTACCCAGTCGACCCCTGCCTCCGCCGCCGACCGCAGCGACGACAACTCGGCCTCCTTGGACGTCGACACGACTTCCAGCATGACCTCGAAGCCGGCGTCGTGGGCGAGCGACGTCAGCTCACGTTGTCGGGCGGGGTCTGCTCCGACGTCCTTGAACCCGATGTACCGCAACCCGGTGTCGGCCAGCGTCGGCACGATCTCTGCCGCGTTCTCAACGGTTCGGTCGTCGTGGGTCAGCATGAACACGAAATGAGCCACAAGTCCTCCCTCATCCCTTCTCGGCGTCGGTGATGATCGACCGCACCGCCTCGTCCGACCAGACCCCGAGCAGATCAGCGAGGTCCACGATCGAGAACCGTTCGCGTAGCAGATGCGAATTTCTCAATGCCCAGAACAGCAAGCCGTCGTCATAGCAGGGCCCCAGATCTTCGGCGCGGGTGGGAAGACCACCGGCGTGGCTCACCTCGTCGAACTGCTCTGGGGTCGGTAGCGACAGCGTCATGGTGAACGCGTCCCAATCGCTGACCATCGCCTCGACTTTCGCCTGGTGCTCGAGCAGCCAGCTCCGTTTTGCGGAGTAGCCCGCCCAGCACTCCTCGACCGTCTTCTCGCCGAGCTCGGCGAAGGCGAGTGCCACCGCATCACGCCTTGTGGATTCCTCGGGCACGTGGACGTGCGACCGGGTCGACCTGATCGTGTGATCGACGAACTGCCAGACCCGCAGCGCGAGCCGGGTTGCGACGGTCACTTGCATGCCGTGCGGCGCTCCAACTTCCTGCCGTTCGGTGAGCGCCATCTCCAAGAGGTGCGACACCGCGTGCTCGGTGCCCGATGCGGGCGCCGTCGAGCCGACGATTCCCATCGACAACCCGCTCCCCGCCAGCAGCCGGGCGAGGTCGGCGAGACCGGCCGGCTCGGCGTCTTGCGCGGCCCGGGCTAGCGACGGAAGAGCAGGCATGGCTGCAAGGAGCGGCTCCACGACTGCGGAATCGTAGGGGGGTCCATGTCCGAGACCCGCCGCGAGCTGCCACTCGGCGACCGCGTTGGGCACCGTGGACAGGTCGCCCACGCCGGCGAGGTTCAGTCCGGCTGGTGCGGCGGTCAGGATGTCGGAGTCGGCGACGAGTTGGTCCGGCCAGCGCGACACGACGGTGCGTTTCGCGCCGGCGATGACCAGGACGCTGCGGTCGGCGATGAAGCCGTTGATGCTGCAGGCGGTCTGAACTGCAACGTGGCGGCTGCCAGTGCGTTGCGCGGTGACCTTCGCGATGTCGGTGAGCGTGCCTGCACCCACGGAAATCATGAGCCGGTCGTCGCCGACCTCGGCCACGGCCCGCTCGATGGTCTCCTCGTCGGCGCGCACTGAGCCCGTACCGAGCTGGATCACAGGGCAGTCGCCGAGCTGTGTGGCGAGCCGATCGACGACTGGCCCGGCCGGTGTGTTGTACGGTCCGCCATCGCTGATGATGAGGGGCGTGCCGAGGCGACCGGAGCTGTCCTTGATCGCGTCGTCCAGCACTGAGGCTCCAATACGGATGTCGACGGCGGGCAGGTCGCGATGGCCTCGTTCGCGGAGCATCGCGAGGATGGCATTCGGGTCGGGAATGCTGATCACGTGGCCAGCGCTGACTCGACGGCATCAAATGCGACACGGTAACGGCTGTACGCCTCGGCGTACTGCTGCTGCGCACCGGGGTCGGGGTCGATGGTGCTCGTGTCCAAATGAACGGCGACCGATGCCTCCTCGAAGCTCGCGAACACGGCGGAACCCACCCCCGCGACCATCGCGGCACCAACAGCGGTGGCTTCCTTGGACAGAACGCGACGTACAGGCCGGCCGAGCACGTCGGCCTTGATCGCCGCCCAGAGGTCGTCTCGTGCACCACCGCCGACGATCCGGACCTCGCCGTGACCCAGATTCAACGCGCCGAGCCGGTCGACGATGTCGCGCAGCGCAAAGGCACACCCTTCGAGCACCGCGCGGGCGACGTGGGCCGAGGTGTGGTTCATGCCAAGACCGAGAAAGGCACCCCGCATCGAGTCGTTCCACCGCGGTGCGGTCGAACCGGACAGCGCGGGCAGGAACAGCACGCCGTCGCTGGTCGGTGGCGCCTCCGCGGCTCGTGCGAAGACGTCCCCCTGCGTGATGCCGAGCAACCCCTTGGACAGCCACAGGGTGCTGCCGCCGCTGACGAATCCCGGATTCTCGATCAGCCACGTACCGGGGACCGCATGGCCATGGGTCTCCACCACGCCGAGCGGATCGCGGACGGGCTCGTCCCCGACCGTCGTCACCGGCTCCGCCGTACCGGTGACGTCGACGATCACACCAGGTGCGGTGGCACCGGCGCCGACAGACGCGGCGTGCTCATCTCCCGTGCCGACCACCACCGCGCAGGTGTCCGGCAGTCCGAGGTCGGCGGCGACGTCGGGCCGCAGGGTGCCGACCACGTCCGTCGAGGGCCGGACCTGCGGCAGCGTGGCGGGGTCCAGGCCGGCGGCCTCGCAGAGCTCTCCGTCGAACTCACCCTTGGCGACGTCGTAGACCATCGTCGACGATGCGTTTGCGGCGTCCTGGGCCCACGAGCCGGAGAGATGGTGCAGCACATACGCCCCGACCGGCGCGAACATGGCAGCGCGCTGCCAGACCTGCGGTTCGTTCTCGCGGATCCACATCATCTTCGGTGCGCTGTGCGAAGCGTCAGCAACGAGTCCCGTGCGCTCGGCCAGCTGTTCCGAGCCCAACGCGGAGACCAGGCGGTCGCACTGGTCGGTGGCACGTTTGTCCAGCCAGATGATCGCTGAGCGCAACGGAGTGCCGTCGGCATCGCAGGCTACGACGCCGTCTACCTGGCTGCCCAGACCCATGGCCACAATCTGGTCCGCCGGGGTGCCATCGGTCGCCATCCGCACGGCGCCGCGCAAGGCGGTGCAATAGGCAGCCGGATCCTGGTCGGCCCAGCCGCCGTGCTCGTGCACCATCGTCAGCGGCGCTGAGCCGGACGAGACGACCTCGCCACTCTCGTCGACGACCACCGCCTTGATGCTCTGCGAGCCGACGTCGACTCCGAGGACAAGAGACACGACTCCCCCTCACGTGGCGGTAGAGCGTTGGGTGGCAAGGTCGACGGGAAGGATCGGGCGGCGATCCTCCCCCGCCGGTCCGGTCAAGGTGTCCGAGGCGACGAATCATCCGCGATCTCGGTGACGGACGTCGAGCCGTAGCCCTCTTCCTGGAGATGCGCACCGTGCTCGCCTCGGGTCATGGCGAACTCCTCCTCCGGCGACAACACCAACTTGTGCCGTCCTCGGATCGCGAAGTAGACGATGCCGAGCAGGAAGTAGACGAGCGTGCCGTACACGCCCGGGCGGTAGTCGTCGTTGAGGAACAGCGAGACGAGCGCGACGAGGGCGATCACAGCGGCGATCACGGCGCCAGGAATGCCGACGGGGCTCCGATAGGGGCGGGCGATGTTGGGCAGCCTGCGGCGCAGCAAGACGAACGCTAGGCACTGCATGAAGTAGGAGATCACCGCGCCGAACACGGCCATGTAGAGCAGCGCGCCGACGATCTTGCCCGCGAGGTCGCCCTCGGCCTTACCGAGGTAGTAGATGAGCAGCGTCAGCGCATAGCCGACCACGCCGCCGGCAATGAGCGCGACGTAGGGTGTGTTCCTGGTCGGGTGAGTGATCGACAGGAACGGTGGGAAGTAGCCCGCACGGGATAGCGAGTACGTGTTACGGCCGTACGCGTAGATGATTGTGAAGAAGCTGGCGATCAGCCCGACCAACCCCATCAACGCCAGGAGCGACGCTCCGGTGCCTTCGCCGAACACGGCCTTGAACCCGTCGAACAACGGAGTCGCGGAGGTTCCGATCGACTTCGCGCCGTCACCCACGCCGGTATTCAGGAACAAGGTCAGGGCGGCGAACAGCACCAGCGTCGTGAGACCCCACAGGGTCGCGCGCGGAAGGTCGCGCCCGACGTCGTGAGACTCCTCGGCGGCCAACGGCAACTCCTCGATCGCGAGGAAGAACCAGATCGCAAACGGCAGGGCCGGGAAGATCCCCGCGATGCCCTTCGGCAGGAAGGAGCTCTCGCCCTCGTCGGGCTTGATATTGGTGAGCAGGCTGCTGTCAAAGGATCCCTTAGCGAGCACGGCCACGTAGAAGAAAGCGAGGATGCCGAGCGCCAGCACGGTGATCACCACGGTGAAGCGCATCGTGATTTCGATGCCTAGGATGTTGATCCCGATGAAGATGATGTAGAAAATCAGCCACCACCACACGGGGCTGTTCCAGTCCCCGTCCGAGCCGGTCAGGTCGACGACTATGTCGTGCGACAGGAAGCCCATCGCGCCCACGACGACCGCAGGCGTGATGACGTATTCCATGTTCTCGGCCAGGCCGGTGATGAATCCGCCCCACGGACCCATCGCGGATCGGGAAAAGGAATAGGCGCCGCCGGTGTGCGGGAGCGCGGGTGACATCTCGGCGATGCTGAAGCACAGGCCGTAATACATGATCGTGATGACGACCGTGGCGATCAGCAGTCCGCCGAAGCCCCCGGCGTCGATGCCGAGGTTCCAGCCGTAGAAGTCCCCGGAGATCACGGCACCGACGCCGAGTGCCCACAGGGACCAGAAGGCGGCGTGGCGGCGCAGTTTCCGCTTCTCGAAGTAGCCCTCGTCGGCCTGCTTGTAGGTGACCGATCCGAAAGCCCGTGGTTCGTCTGCCATCGCTCCTCCTGCTCCCGCTGGCCGCGGCCAAAGTTGTCAGACAACTGGGACCGTAGCGCCGGAGGCTAGTCAGGTCAACGATCCAGCGTGATCCACGCACTTGGCATCGCCGAAGCTACGACACCTGACCTCTGGCGCCCCCGTTCGCTGCGCGC
>JBDSAK010000539.1:0-18295 GCA_039922195.1 Mycobacteriales bacterium | reverse complement strand
GGACGGGAACCGGTCACGGTTGGCGATCAAACGCCGGCGTCGCGCGCACGTAGGGCCGCCGCGGTGCGATCCGGTACACCGAGCTTGCACAGAATCGACGATGTCAGATTGCGGATGGTCTTCTCGGACAGGCCGAGGCGCCGGGCGATCTCATGATTGCGGCAGCCGGTCGCGATGTGCGCGAGGACTTCGCGCTCTCGCGGCGTGAGATCCGGGAAGGCCACCTCGGGGCGATCGTCAGGTCCGGCGTACGCGGCCACCATCCGCCGGGCTACGGACGGGTCGAAGGCATCTTGGCCGGCCGCGGCGGCCTGCACTGCGAGCGCGATGGCGTCGGCGTCAGCGCCCTTGAGCAGATACCCGCGCGCCCCTCCGCGCAGGGCCGCGCGCACATGCGCATCGTCGCTGTGCATGGTGAGTGCGAGCACCGGCAGGCCTGGGTTGCGCTCAGCGAGCGTCCGGATGACCTGCACGCCGTCCACACCTTCCATGGTCAGGTCCGTCAGCACGACGTCGGGAGCGAATTCGGCGACGAGTGCAAGCAAAGCCTCACCGTCAGCGGCCTCGCCGACCACCTCGATGCCGTCAGTCTGGTCGAGGACGGCACGAAGTCCGAACCGGAACATCGGGTGGTCGTCGGCGATGACGACGCGGACGCTCACCAGTCGCCGTTCAGTGGTAGCCGGGCGCGGACCAGGGTGCCGCTCGCCGCCGACGTAGGCGAGGTCACGATGAGGGTTCCACCGGCGTCCTCGGCCCGGCGCCGCATCGACTCCAACCCGACCCCGGCGACCGGCGTTTCCAGCATGCCTCGGCCGTCGTCGGCGACGTCGACCTCGAGGTGTCCATCGACGCGCCGCAGCGACACGTCGCAATGCGCCGCGTCTGCGTGCCGCACGACGTTGTTGAGCGCCTCCGCCGCGATGCGGAAGGCCACCTCCTCGACCACCGGCGGCAGTCCGGTCAGGTCGTCCGACGTGCAGGCGAACGCCGACGCGCCGTTCCCGAGGCCCAGCTGGTGGGCAGTGCTGCGCACTGCGCCGTCGAGCGTCTCCCGGTCCAGCGCTGACGGTCGCAGCGCGGCGAGTACGCGGTGTACCTCGGCGACCGCGATGTCCGCCTCCCGCCGGGTGCGCCGCAGGATCGCGTGCGTCGCGTCGATGTCGTTCGCGAGCGCGCGGTCTGCGGCCTGCAGGCCGAGCGAGATCCCCGACAGCGCGGGACCGAGACCGTCGTGCAGGTCACGTCGGATGCGGTCGCGTTCGGCGGTCGTCGCGGTCAGCGCGCGGTCGCGCTCCATGTGCAGATCGGCGGTCAGCCGAACGCTACGCACAACTGCGGCGATGTGCGGCAGCAGGCCGGTGACGATGCGTCGACCGGCCGCTTCTCGAACGGGTGAGATGACCAGCTCTCCGTGCAAGTGGCCGGCCTGACGCAGCGTCAGTCGCTCGACGTCCGGCTGGCGGTCGCCGACCTCGGCCAGGGTGCGGCCGGCGGCATCCACTACCGCGACGTAGCGGGCCTGAACTGTTCTGGCGAGCGCGGCGAGCAGGCTGCCGACTGGGTCGTCGTCGGCGTGCTCGGCGCGCGAGGTCACGCGGTCGACCGCCGCCAGCGGGTCTGCGCGATCGCCGAGCACGAAGCGGTCGACGCCGCGCCTGAGCGCGCGGGTGACCGGGCCGACGAGCACGGCGACGACCGCTGCTGCGGCGAGGATCGGTACCGGACCGTCGGGGGCGACCCGCGCGATGAGGGTGGACACTCCCGCAACAACCAAAGCGACCAGCGCCGTGAGCGGAACGTAGAGCAGCGTGCGCCGCATCACCACGCTGATGCCGAGGAGTTGGTAACGCAGTACGGCGAGGGCGACAACGACGCCGAGGAACGCGTACCCCAGTTGGCCAATGCCCTGACTGACCGGCAGGAAGAAAAGGACCGGAGCGGGGAGCAGTGCCGTGAGCAGCAGGGCGAGCTGCTGCCGTTCAGGCGCCCGCGCTCGCACGGTACGGACCACTGTCGCGATCAGACCGCCGACCACGGCGACCGCGAGCAGGACGAAACCCAAGACGACGGTCACGATCGCCAGCCAGGCCGGTGGGTGCCAAACAGGCTGCAAGCCGGGGACGATGTCGTCAACCGCGCCCGAGAGCGCGATGCTCTCGCCGACTATCCCGAGGATGCCGGCCCAGGCGACGCGCCGCCAGCCCCGCGACGGCGGCCGCCCGGACGGGTAGATCGATGGCAGCACCGCTACCGGCAGCGTCAGCGACGGGAACCAGGTCCACGCACCGAGCGAGGCCGCCAAGTATGCGCCCGGCCAGGGCACGCCCGGTTCGGCGTACCCCGCCTGCGCATACGCAGCCCCGATCAGCGACATCGACTGCAGCGCGGCCGCACCCATCAGTAACCAGCCGATGAGGTTGCGTGGCCTGGCCCAGGCGACGGTCAGTCCCGCCAACGTCAGGATGAACAGGGCGATCAGCGCAAACGGCGCCGGGTCGACGACGACACCGGTCCGCGGGGAGAGTGCCGCTGCTGCTGAGGCCATCACCACTACCGACATGGCGAGCAGCACGGCGACGACGCGCCACGCATCGTCCCCTAGGCCTGCCCGCCGGGACAGTCGCGTCGGATCCGTCATGGTGATCACCCCTGGCGCGAGTGTCCTCGCGACCCGACGTCCTGTCATGGGCACTCGGTCCCGCCCGGGTCGGGTGATACTCCCGGCCTGTTCGGGACGCGCGACCGATGCGGACCGCGGCCGGCGGTAGCACGGTTCCCGGTGACTGACGCCAGGCCACCGCGGTCTGGCCCGTCGACTCGCTGGAGGAGACATGAAAGCACGCAAGGTCGCCGTCGCAAGTGCGCTCGGCATCGTCACCGCATTCGCCACAATCGTCCCCGCAGTCGCCGATGCCGGTGTCGTCAAGCTCACCTACGTCGAGGATTTCCAGGGCACCAGCACCGATGCCGGCTATGACGCGTGCCTCGGCTACGCAGGACAGATCTATGAGGACCGGCACGGCCAGTACAACCTCACCCTGCATACGCAGGGAGCCAACACCGACGCGCTCCATGTCGAGGGGACCGTGGACGCACGGTTTGTCATCAGTCCGATCGCCGGCGAAGGCACGGTCTACACCGGCACGTACCGGGAGCACAGCGCGGGCAACTTCAAGGTCATCGGTGGCGAGGACGTGCCGTTCCCTGCTGCCTCCTACATGATCCAAGGTAGCGGCACGGGCGACGACGGCTCCACGATCCGGTTCACCTCGGGCGGACACTTCGTCTTCGACCGGAAGACTGGCGTCGTCAAGCGCGCACCAGTTTTCATCGACTCCTGCACGGTCGGCTGAAAACCCGCGGGTCGAGCGAGCCTGCCCGGATCCGGCGACGAATCAGTCGCTTGATCTCGGGCGGCAGCTCCTCGAGGTCGACCATCGGTACCTCGCGGTCCATGGTCGGGATAGAAGCCGCGGCGTCCAGTGAGCCGGGCGAGCGGCGCCAGCATCGCGCCGGCGATGGCCTGGACGAGCCGCGGCGGGGTGGGCGGGTCGGTGAAGCGGATCGTGTCCGCGAACTCTCTACCCAGCGATACCGCTTGCAGTGGGTCAGGCTTTCCCTTGCCGTTGGTCTCGCCGTCCTGCGCGAGGAAAAACATGTGACGGATCATCTGCTCGAACCGGTCGGCCGGCTGCGCTTCGACGACCACGTGCGTCTGGCGGTCAGCGCGGGATCCGGGCCTGCTTGTGTCAACATGGACGACCGGTGTCGCGGCGACATCAACCGCGACATTCGAGCGGGTCACTCATCGCGCTGACAGCACCGACTCGGCTAGCCCCTCACATCATCACAACTAGAACTCCGGTGCGATGGCGGCCGTCCGGTCGGCATATGCTCGTGCGGATTTCTCGCGGTGCGGCAGACTGCCTGAGTGCTCCTCACCATTTCCACCACCGCGACGCCGGCGACCGACCTCGGGTTCCTGCTGCACAAGCACCCCGGCAGGGCGCAGACCTTTGGCGTGTCCGTCGGCGAGGCGCACGTCTTCTATTCCGAGGCGACCGACGAGCGGTGTACGGCGGCGCTGCTGCTCGAAGTCGACTCCATCGCGCTCGTCCGCGGCCACAAGCGCAACGGCGCCGAGGGCTTCGCGCTCGCGCAATACGTCAACGATCGCCCGTACGCCGCCTCCTCGATGCTGGCGAGTGCGTTGGGCAAGGTCTTCCGCAGCGCGATGTCCGGTCGCTGTGACGCCCGGCCGGAACTCGCTGAGCGAGCACTCCCCCTCGAGATCCACCTGCCAGTCGTCCCGGCGCGCGGCGGAATCGACGAGGTCAAGGCGCTCTTCGGGCCGCTCGGCTGGACCGTCTCGGCGACGCCCATCCCGCTCGACCCCGAGGTCCCGGCCTGGGGCGACTCGCGGTACGTCGACCTGCACCTGCGTGGCGAGCTGCGACTCGCGGACGCCCTCACTCACCTCTACGTGCTGCTGCCGGTGCTCGACGGGAGCAAGCACTACTGGGTGTCCCGCGACGAAGTCGAGAAACTGCTGCGCGCCGGCGAGACATGGCTGGCGTCGCACCCCGCCCGCGACCTGATCATGCGGCGCTACCTCGCGGGCCGCTCCTCCTACGTCCAGTCCGCAATCGAGCGACTCGCCGAAGTCGACGACGCGCCGCCGGAGGCACTCGACAACGCCGTTCCGTCCGAGGACCCGGCTGGCGCCGATGACGCACCCGCCCCCGTCGTCCGACTTGCCGATGCGCGCAAGGATGCTGTGCTCGCCGCACTGCGCGAGGCGCGGGCGTCGCGGGTGGTCGACTTGGGCTGCGGTCAGGGCGCGTTGCTGACCGCGCTGCTGGTCGATCCCTCGGTCAAGGAAGTCGTCGGCGTCGATGTATCGCACCGGGCACTCGAGTACGCCGCAAAGCGCCTGCACCTCGAGATGCTGTCCGACTCGAAGCGGGAGCGACTCACCTTGCTGCAGTCGTCGTTGACCTATCGGGACGACCGACTGGCCGGCTACGACGCCGTCGTACTCATGGAGGTCATCGAGCACGTAGACCCGCCGCGGCTGCCGGCACTCGCGCGCAACGTGTTCGGTTTCGCGCGTCCGGAAACCGTCATCGTCACGACGCCGAACGTCGAGTACAACGCGCGCTACGAGAACCTCGTCGCCGGCACGATGCGGCATCGCGACCATCGGTTCGAGTGGACCCGCGCCGAGTTCCAGTCGTGGTGCGACACAACTGCGTCTGCGCACGGGTACGGCGTGCGCTACGAAAGCGTCGGCGACGTCGACCCGGAGCTCGGACCATCCACGCAGCTGGCGGTCTTCACGCGCGCCGCCGCGGGCGCCGCATGACCACCGAGGGAACGGACGACGTACAAATCGGTATGCGTGAACTCCGCATCCCGGAGCTGGCGCTGGTCGCGCTCGTCGGTGTCTCCGGGTCGGGCAAGTCGACGTTCGCGCAGCGCGCATTCGAGCGGTTCGAGGTCCTTTCCAGTGACTTCTGCCGAGGCCTGGTCGCCAATGACGAGAACGACCAGGGCGCGAGCCGCGACGCGTTCGACGTCCTCTACTACATCGCCGCCAAGCGACTCGCCGCGGGACGGCTGACCGTCGTCGATGCGACGAACGTGCAGGCCGACGCACGCAAGTACCTCATCGATGTTGCCCGCGGGCACGACGTACTCCCGGTGGCGATCGTGCTCGACGTACCGGAGTCGGTGTGCGTGGCGCGCAACACATCTCGCGCAGACCGCAACTTCGGCGCGGACGTTGTGCGCCGCCAGCACGACCAGCTTCGCCGCTCGATCCGGCATTTGCAGAAGGAAGGTTTCCGCAAGGTTCACGTGCTGCGAGGCGTCGAGGAGATCGAGGCGGCAACGATCGTCCGCGAGAAGTTGCTCAACGACTACCGCCACATCACCGGGCCGTTCGATGTCATCGGCGACATCCACGGCTGCCGGTCCGAACTCGAGACGCTGCTGGCGCAGCTCGGCTACGACATCACCCGCGACGCCGACTCGCGGCCGGTCGACGGCGTACACCCCGAGGGACGCACGGCAGTGTTCGTCGGCGACCTGGTCGACCGCGGGCCCGACTCCCCCGGCGTGCTGCGGCTGGTGATGGGCATGGTGCGCGCCGGCCATGCGTACGCCGTCCCCGGCAACCACGAGAACAAGCTGGTGCGCGCCCTGCGCGGCAAGAAGGTGACGGTCAGCCACGGCCTGGCGGAAACCCTTGCCCAGCTGGAGAAAGAGCCAGTGGAGTTCCGCGATGACGCGCTGCGCTGGTGCGACGAACTGGTATCGCACCTGGTCTTCGACGGTGGACGACTTGTTGTCGCGCATGCTGGTCTGAAAGAGGCGTACCACGGGCGCGCATCCGGCCGGGTGCGCAGCTTCGCTCTGTACGGCGACACGACGGGCGAGACCGACGAGTACGGGCTGCCGGTGCGCTACCCGTGGGCGAATGACTACCGCGGCCGCGCCATGGTTCTTTACGGGCACACGCCGACGCTGACTCCCGAGTGGATCAACAACACGATGTGCCTCGACACGGGCTGCGTGTTCGGCGGTTCGCTGACCGCGCTGCGCTATCCGGAGAAGGAGATCGTCGCCGTTCCCGCGGAGCGGGTCTGGTACGAGCCGGCGAAGCCGTTCCTGCCGCAGCCGGGAGACCCGGCGTACGTCGCGGAGCGAGCGGGCGACGTACTCGACATCACCGATGTGCTCGGCAAGCGCGCGGTCGAGACGCGGCACCACGGCCGCATCACGGTGCGCGAGGAGAACGCAGCCGGCGCGCTCGAAGTGATGAGCCGCTTCGCTCTTGACCCGCGTTGGCTCCTGTATCTGCCCCCGACGATGTCGCCGTGCGCAACGTCCTCACTGCCCGATCTGCTCGAACATCCGGCCGAGGCGTTCGCCGGCTTCCTTGCCGACGGGGTGACGAACCTCGTGTGCGAGGAGAAGCACATGGGCTCGCGCGCGGTCGTGCTCGTATGCCGCGACACAGCCGTTGCGCGCTCTCGATTCGGCGCCGAGCCCGGGACGACCGGTGCTGTGTATACGCGGACCGGTCGATCGTTCTTCAAGCCTGACGTGACGGAGCAGCTCCTCGAGCAGGTGCGTCTCGCTGCAACGGCTGCCGGGCTGTGGGACTACCTTTCGACCGGTTGGCTGCTGCTCGACTGCGAGCTGATGCCGTGGTCCGCGAAGGCCGAGGAACTGCTGCGCACGCAGTACGCCGCGGTCGGCGCCGCCGCGCGCGCTGCGCTGCCGGTTGCGGTCTCGGCCCTCGAAGCCGCGTCGGCATCAGGTGTCGAGGTCACTGCGCTGCTGGACCGGACGCGCAACCGCGCGACCAACGCCGATTCATTCACGACGGTGTACCGGCAGTACTGCTGGACGACCGACGGTCTCGACGGCATCCGCCTCGCCCCGTTCCAGCTGCTCGCCACCGAAGGCGCGACGTATCACGAGCGCGAGCACGCCTGGCATCTCGCACTGGTAGATCGCCTTGTCGAGGCGTGTCCCGATCTGATGCAGACGACGCGACGGCTGTACGTCGACACGTCCGCCACGGAGTCGGTCGCCGCCGGTGTCGCGTGGTGGCAAGGGATGACTGATGCCGGCGGTGAGGGCATGGTCGTGAAGCCGGCCGCGAACCTGACGCGCACGAAGCGCGGGCTGGTGCAGCCGGGCGTGAAGGTGCGCGGCCGCGAGTACCTGCGGATCATCTACGGCCCCGACTACACCGAGCCGGAGAACCTCACGCGCCTGCGCCAGCGAGGCCTCGGCCACAAGCGTTGGTTGCACTGCGCGAGTACGCGTTGGGGCTCGAGTCACTGGAACGAGCCGCGGCCGGCGAACCGCTGTGGCGAATCCACGAGCCAGTCTTCGCAGTCCTAGCCCTCGAATCCGAGCCCGTTGATCCGCGGCTGTAGCCCCCGGTTCGACCCAGCAGATCTATGTCGGGCGGCACCGAATGGCCAGAATGCTATCGTGTAGCACATGGACCAGATCGGCGTTCGAGAGCTGCGTCAGCACGCGAGTCGCTGGCTGGAACGCGTCCGACGCGGCGAGTCGTTCGAGGTGACTGATCGGGGCCGCCCAGTCGCAATGCTCGTGCCGTTCGCTGATGACAGCTGGGACCGCCTGGTCGCAGCTGGACTGGCGTCGGAGCCTGTCGACGGCGACTCCGACATCACTCGCCTTCGCCTGGCGCGCGGAGCGCGCGTCACGAGCGCCCTGCAACGGCTGCGCGACGACGAACGCTAGAGATGATCTATCTCGATTCGTCCGCATTGGTGAAGCTGCTGGTGTCCGAGACCGAGTCTGCCGCGCTTCGGAGCTGGTTGCGGTCGCGCCCTGAACGCCGTGTCAGCAGCGAGCTCGCACGCGTCGAGGTAGCACGCGCCGTTCGCCTGGCCGGGGCTGGCGCCCGCGTCACCAAGGGCACCGACGTCCTCTTCGGGGGTCTGTCGATGCTGCCCATCAGTCGCGAGGTGATCGACCGTGCTGCTCGTCTCGAGCCTGCGGCCCTGCGCACGCTCGACGCCATTCACCTGGCAGCAGCACTGCTGCTGGGGCCGTCCACCATCTTTGTCGCGTACGACGCCCGCCTCGCAGATGCGGCCAGCTCTGCCGGGCTGGAGGTCGTGGCGCCGGCGTGACACCACTGTTCACGCAGTACATCCAGCAACCCCCTGTGCACTGCGAGCAACATGCAGCCCCCCGATACGCGGCGGGTTAGTTGTCCACATTCTTGCGCCCAGTCGGCAATGCCGCTGGCTGCACGTGGATTCTCGATGTATGCCGAAACCGAAGATCGCCGACGTCATGTTCCAACAGATGCTCGAGTCCGGACCACAGGACGTGGCAGCCATGGGCGAGCTGGCCGCATCGCTGGGGCTGACAACCGCGCGCGTGCCGGCGGCCGTCGTCACGCAGCGACTGCGAGACGACGAGCGGTTCTGCGAGCTGCCAGACGGCCGCTGGACGACGCTGCTCGCCGTTCTCGAGGGCCGGTGGTTCACGCACCGCATCCGCGCGGACGAGGTGATCGCCGGTGCGCTCACCGATGAACTCGATCTCGGGATCATGTTCGCGGCGGCGCGGGCCGGAATTGTCAGCAAAGGTGGCGAACCCATGTGGGCGCGGAATCACTACCTGGCGGCGGCCGGCTCGTGGCTGCCCGATGTCCGTGCCGGAGACATCATCGGCATGACCGTCGCCGGCGGAGCTGTCGACGTCGTAGCGCTGCCCGAGTTCGCCGGGATCAGCCAGGCGGGCAAGCGCGTTGCTGACGCGGTGCGGTCGAGCATGAGGGTCAACTCTCGCTCGTACATGTACTGCCTCGCCGCAGACGCCACCAGGGCGCTCAAGGAGGCGCTGGTCGCAGACCCGTTGCTGCTGAGCGCACCCGTCCCGCCGTTATCCGAACTCGTGCCGGAGGCCGCGGACCGACCCACTCGCGAGTGGTTCTCGACAGAGGGCCCACGTTGCGACATTCGCATCGAGGAGGGCTGCGGTTGCTACCGGTGCCATTGCCGCACGATCGCTCGGGTGCACCTCGAGCTCGAGGGCGACGAGGTCGAGGACTTGGCTCGGCTGCTCTACACAGGCGACGACTCCTTGCCCCAGTTCTTCTACGACAGCGTGCGGACCGCTATGCACACTGCACTGTCGAGCGAGCGCCATGAGTCCGGAGCCACCGTCGTGCCGCTCCGCCGCCAGTGAGCGGCGGTCGGCGTACCTCGCTCAGCGACCCTGCCGCAATGGCCGCACCGCCGTGTTATCCCGCCCTGCCTGTATCCGCGCGGAAGAGGGTTGCCGAACCGTCGAGCGCCCGCAGGTCGGCGAGGTCGCTGGTAATGATGGCGCACTGGTTGAAGCGGGCGACCACAACGACCGACGCATCCACGACGTCGCTCGTATCACTCTCGGCGAGAAGTTCGCCGACCGCATAGGCAGCAGCAGCGTCGAACGACACCACAGTGGACTGGCGGGAATGGGCCACCCGGCTGACTCGGGCCGAACCGCCCCCTCGCCACGCCTGCGCCAGCGCGCCGGCAGGGATCAGGACCCTACCGTCGGCCTCGGCGATCTCGGAGAGCAGAGCAACCAGCCAACGGCTCCCGCGCTCGAGCTCGATGAGCGCGCCGGCGTCGAAGACGATTGCGGGTGCACCAGCAGGCGGCGAGGTGCGGATACGGCGGCGCTGCGGCGTCATACCGCGCGTCGGCGAGCCAGCGGCCGCTGCTTGGCGCCAGCGCTCCGCGTCGCTTCGTGTCCGCGCAAGACGCTCCGGGCCCTTTCTCGATCGGCCCTGGATGGCTCGCCAAACTCGGCGACGAGATCGGCCACGACGGCCGCCAACGATTCACGGCCACTTCGCTGGCGCAACGCCTCGGCGACATAGGCAGACACGCTGGGCGCGCGAGCGGTACGGACGGCCTCGTCCGCCTCCGCTACCAGTTCATCGGGAAGGCTTACGGTGATCTTCTTGGTCATACCCGAATCCTACCAAGCTCCGCGAGGCGCACTTCCGAAATCCCCAAGGCTTCGGATGACCGCTGCACTGCGCAGTTTGGCGAGTTCAGACTGGTTCGTGGCGCTCTCGCACCGCGTTGCGCACTGACGTCGGCACGCGCAGCCGATCGTCCTGGCAGAGCGCCTCCAGCTCGGCGATGTTGTCGTCGGGATCGACGGTGAGAGCCGCGAGCCGGTCGAAGAGCGCCACCCGTTCGTCGTCGATCTCCTCGAACGGCTCGGGCATCGCGCCCTTCGGAGCCCCAGTACTCAGCGACCCAATGGTCCTCCCACAGACCGTTGTCGACATAGCCGCCGAAGCCGCATCGCGCCTGCGCCGGCGTGCCTTGCGCCCAACAGAGCACGTGTCACTGGCGCCGAGCATCGCAGGCGGGTCAGACGGTTTGCCCGCGGAATAGGCCCGCTTCGCAGCTGCGGCCGGGCGAGCAGCCCGTCGTGAATTCGCTCCGCCAGATGCTGACAGCGGTCTACGACCGTATTCTCGAGGTGAGCTCGTTCGTCGGCGCTGCCGCACGGGTGTCCCGGTGATGCGGAGGTGAGGGTGACGCAGGAATTCGTGGTGGCTCGCAACCCCGACACGGCGAGTTCGCTGCCGTATCTGATCCGGATCCCGCTGGGCGCCGGCGTCGTACTCAAGGCGCGGGAGACGTGGCCGCGCATCAGCAAGGTCTACTGCCACCGCGCTGACGAGTGGCCAGCAGACGCAGAGATCGTCGAGCGGGTAGCGGTCCGGTCCTGCGCCAGGCGCGGTCCGGCGATCGACCTGGTGCTCGACCGCGCTCGGGAGAACCGTTCGCAGCTGGTCATCACACAGGCCCGCGGCCGGGAAGTCATCTTCTGGCAGTCGCCGCGCACGACGAAGCAGGCGCGGCCCAACGTCGGACTCCCCACCCGGCGCGCCGCGGGTCAGGTGCTGGACATCGTGATCGACAGCGGCGAGAAGTACGCCTACGGCTTCAAGCACCAGCAGGCGACGACGGTACGCCGCCGGCTCGCGGCCGGTGACTACGCGGTCGAGCTCGACGGCGTCGTCGTCGCATCCGTGGAGCGCAAGTCGCTCGCTGATCTGGCCGGCAGTCTGCTGAACGGCAAACTCACTTATGCGCTCGCCGAGCTCGCAGCGCTGCCCCGAGCCGCGGTGGTCGTCGAGGACCGGTACAGCGGAATCTTCAAGCTGCCGTACGCGCAGCCGGGCACCCTGGCCGACGCATTGGCCGAAGCCCAGGCGAGGTTTCCCGCCGTGCCGGTGATGTTCGCCGAGACTCGGCCGCTGGCCGAAGAGTGGACCTATCGCTTTCTCGGCGCCGCACTCGTCGAGCTGTCCGCTCACCGCGCAACCGCCGACATCGAGAGCACATTTGCTCCGGCCCCTCTCGAACAACGCTGACGGCGGGTTCACTACGTGAGGCGACGGTAGGCACATGGCCGGAGTGACTCTTGTCTGACGTGACGATCGATGCGGTGACCGTCGTACGTCGACTATGGGAATCCTTCCGCGCCCACGACTGGGCACTTGCGAGCGAGCAGCTCGCGCCCGCGGCTGTTGTCATGTGGCCGCAGTCGGGCGAGGCCTTCGTCGGCCGCGACAACGTGATCGCGATGAACCGCGCCCATCCAGCGCCGAACTGGCGGATCGAGCAGATAGAGATCCTCGTAGCGAGCGGAGGACGGGTCGCGGCGCGCGTGGTCGTGCCGACCGACGACTCGGTCGACGTCTGCCTGGGCTTCTACACGGTGGAGGCGGGCGTGATCGCGATGGCGGTTGAGTACTGGACCGAACACCGGTCGATGCCGACACCTGCCTGGCGGGAGCAATGGACGACACCGATCGCGTCACTCGAGCACCCGTAGGCACCTGGCGCAGCGGACGTCTCGATCAGCCTTCGGCCACCCCGAAGGACTTCGCGTACCGCGCACGGTGACCATCTCCTGGGCAATGGTCGACGTCAGCTGTGCTCGGCCGCGATCTGGATCAGGTTGCCGCACGTGTCGTCGAACACGGCGGTCGTGACGGGGCCCATGTCGATGGGCGGCTGAGTAAAGCGCACGCCGAGCCCGACGAGACGGTCGTACTCGGCGGCGACATCGGCGACGGCAAACGAGGTGAACGGGATGCCGTCCTCGACCAGCGCTGCTTTGAACGGCCGGGCTGCCGGATGATCGTCGGGTTCCAGCGAAAGCTCGGTGCCGTCGGGTGCCTCGGGCGATACGACGGTGAGCCACGAGTGCTCGCCCAGGGGTATCTCGCGATGCTTCACGAAGCCGAGCACCTCCGTATAGAAGCGCAGGGCCTTGGCCTGGTCATCGACCATGACACTCATCACGTTGATCCTCACGGTGCCTCCTGCGTTTTGGTGGGCGGCCAACGCCGCGTGATGTCGAGTAGCGGCGACGTATCGAGGTAGTGGAACTTGTAGCGGCCCTCTCGCCGTGTGTGGACAAGACCCGCCGAGACGAGGACGTCGATGTGCTGCGAGATCGCCTGGCGGGTCGAACCCATCCCGTGTTTCATCGCGAGCCGCGCGCAGAGCTCGAACAGCGTTTGGCCGTCTCTGTCGGTGAGCTCGTCGAGGATTGCGCGGCGGGTGGGATCGGCGAGAGCTTTGAACACGCCTTCCACGACGCCGAACAATAGGCAAGTGTCTACTTGCCTGTCAAGGCAGATGGACAAACCGGTCAACGCCGACGGCGCGTCTTCTTCGGTGCCTCGACAAAGCCGAGCAGCGTCGCAGCGATCGGTTGCACGTCGTCGCGAGCAGCGGAGGCAATCGCCATGATCAGCGTGTACGCCTCGTCGTTGGTCATCGTCGACCGATAGCCGTTGACGCCGTAGAAGGCGAGCAGTGCACCGAGTGCTAGGCGCTTGTTGCCGTCCACCAGAGCGTGGTTGCGGGCGATCGAGTGCACGAGCGCGGCTGCCTTGTGGTGCACCGTCGGATACGCGTCTGCACCCAACGCGCTCGTCCGGTGCCGGGCGGCCGCGGACTCGAGCAACCCCACGTCCCGCAGGTCGACCTCGGCCAGGATGCGATTCGCAATGTGCAGCAGGTCGTCGACGTCGAGGAAGATCACTCGCCGAGCCGAACCAACGCCTCCGCGTAACGGGGCAACGCGGCCTCGAGCACCCGGTCCAGCAGCTCTCGGCGGCTGTTCGGCCGGACGAGCTCCGGCAGCAGAAGAAGACGACCAGCCCGCGGTCAGGACTCCTCGGCGTACTCGAGGTGGATGTACAACTCCTTTCCCGGCGGAAAGCTCGGGTCGGAGCCGGTGGGATCTCGGCCGTGGATGTTCGGATTGATGCCGATCCACAAGGTCAGGCGCTGCTTGTGCGCGAGCTGGCCTTGCGGGCCGGCCTCACCTGCCAGAACCTTTTCGCCGCGCCAGCCATCGGTCGTGCCGTACATCTCGTGCGGGACCCAGCCGTCAGCTTTCGCGAAGGTAACCGCGCTACTGAACGCGGCGCCGATCTCCTCTTCCGTCATCAGGTACGACAGGCTCCGCTGCGCGTTGCGACGCGTCGGCAGCAGCCAGCCGCGGCCCGGATCGTCGTTCTCTTTGCTCTGGTTGGCCAACGTGCCGACCGCCGGCTGGTAGAGGGCGACCTTCTCGCGCATCAGCGCCTTCAAGTGCGGTCCGTCAGTTTGGTGACGAACGGCAACCACGGCCGCGGCCACGCCCAAGACTGCCAGGACGAGCACCGCCACCTTGCGGCGCGTGCCGCCTTCCCGGCGGGCCGGCCCTCGCGACCCCGCGAGCGCAGCATCACCTTCGTCCGAAGCGTGGTGTTCGGCTCGGCTCGTCACGGCGTCGCCTTTCGCTAGGTCGCTACGCCAACCATCGGTTGCGTGGCGCGTGGCGCGTGGAGACGGGAGGCCCTCAGTCGTGCTTCAGGAGCGCGAGTACGGCGAGCACGCGCCGGTGGTCGTCGGGCTCGGCTGCGAGGTCGAGCTTGGTGAAGATGCTCGCGATATGGCTCTCGACGGTCTTCGCGCTGAGCACGAGCTCGCGCGCAATGGCGCCGTTCGAGCGGCCCTGCGCCATCAGTTCCAGCACGTCGCGTTCGCGAGCGGTCACTGCTGCCAGCAGATCACGGCTGGCGCGGCGGCCGAGCAGATGGCGTACGACGTCGGGATCGAGCACCGTGCCGCCGGCATCGATCCGCTCGAGCGCGTCGACCAGAGTCGCGACATCGACGACCCGGTCCTTGAGCAGGTAGCCGAACCGCTCAGGGTGATCCTGAGCCAGCTGGCTCGCGTACCTGCTCTCCAGCGACTGCGACAGCAGCAGGATCGCAAGTTGCGGCATCACCTCGCGCAACTTGACTGCAGCAACTGCACCTTCGTGGGTGTACGTCGGCGGCATCCGGATATCGACGATGACCGCATCCGGCCGATGTTCCGCAGCGGCCGCCTGCAGCGCCTCCCCGTCGCCGACGAGTGCGCACACCTCGATGCCCGCGACGGCTAAGAGGTGCGCAAGTCCCTCCCGCAGCAGCACCGAGTCGTCGGCAATGACTACCCGCATGGCAGCAACGCCTCGACAGTCGTGCCGGCGCCGGGGCTGCTCGTCACCACGAGCCGGCCACCGGCCGCCTCGGCCCGATCGGCGAGGCCGCGCAGGCCGTGGCCGCGCGGGTCGGCGCCGCCGACGCCGTCGTCATGCACGCTGACGACGAGGTGCCTCTGCTCGCGGCGTACGTCGACGGTGATGTTCGCCGGCGCTGCGTGTTTCACGGCGTTCGCGACCGACTCGCAAGCGATGAACCACGCGGTGGCCTCGACCTGCGGTGCGTAGCGGTCGTCCGAGGCATCGATGTGCACCGGCACGGGCGTCCGCATGGCGAGGTCGTCGAGCGCAGCTGCGAGACCGCCGTCGTTGAGCACTGCGGGGTTGAGGCCGTTGGCGAGCTCGCGCAGTTCGGCTACTGCGGCCTGCAGCTGCTCGACCGCTGCCGCAGCGGCAGCATGCAGCCGCGAGTCGTCGCCGGCGACGCCGGCCGCACGCAGCTGCATCGCGAGGGCGAGGAGTCGCTGCTGCGCCCCGTCGTGCAGGTTACGTTCGAGCGAACGCCGTTCGTCGAGCTGCGCAGTGGCGATGCGCGCACGCGACTGCTGCACCTCCACGAGCTGCAGGGCGACCGCCGCCCGCAGCCCGACGTTGTCGAGTTCGGTGACCAGCTCGGTCAGCACCGTCTCTGCAAGCTGACGCTCGACCGCGTCATGGTCGAAGCGGACCCGGGCCACGTCCCGCGCGCCGCGCTTGACGACCAACGCGGTCGGCTCTGCCGACACCGGCTGACCGCCCCCATCCACCCATTGCTCACGCTCGTCGACCCAGTAAGCCAGCGCCAGCGTCGGGTCGTGCAGCGCGTCACGCAGGATCTGCTCGACATCGAGCACCGGCTCCGATTCCTGCAGCGCCACGCGCACGAGCCGCAGGGCGTCGAAGCGCCTGCGGTTGAACCGCCGGTCGACAGCGTCCTGCAGCCGCCGGCGTGCCGGTGCCGCGATCGACACCGTGAGCAGTGTCGCGCCGACGGCCGCGAACGGAGTGTCGCCCGCCCGCGCGCCGATGACGCGACTCAACCCGACGATCAGGACGGCGTACGCCGAGACGAGCGCTGTCGTCAGCAGCGCGTACACCGTCGCCCGGCTGAGCAGCCGGTCAACCTCGTACAAGTGGTACTTCACGATCGATAGCCCCACCGCGACCGGGATCAGCACGATGAGCCCGCCGGTCGCGACAATGACGACCAGCGGGTGGTCGCTCGCCGAGCCGAGAAAAGCTCCGAGGACGAACAGCGGCAGCGGTACGACGACCAGCGCTAGCCAGAGCAGCTGACGGCGGGCGACACCGGTCGACCGGCGGAAACGCACGACGAGCGAGATGGCCGCTGCGACGAGGCCGAGCCCGACTGCGCTACCTGCGATGGCGCGGGTCGCTCCGACCGCAGCGGAGTGCACCGCCATCGGGTTGCGGACGCCCTGCAACGGCGCTTCGAGGGGTTCGTCACTGAGCAGGATCGCCACGAAGGTCAGACCACCGGCCAGCACCGTCGCCCACGCAACGCGACTCCACAGCCGCGACAGCGGCCGCCCCGTCGGTGTGAGGTGCAGCACCAGCGCGACGATGACGAGCCAGGGCACCCAGGTGGCCGCGCCGATCGCCGCGGCCACATCACCGCCGGGCCACGTTCCGGGACGGGCGAGAACGGCGTACTCGGCATAGCTGTCGACCGCACCGGCCAGGGCGATCGACGCACCGAGGCCGACCAACAGCCAGCCCACCGGGTGGCGCGGGCGGCGTACCGCGAGCAACCCGCCAACCGCAGCCGCCACCGCCGTCGCGACTCCGAAGACGATCGGTACGCCGGTGCTGCTCGACCCTCGCCATCCCGCGGCATGACTACGCGCCGTGATGAGGGTCATGGCGACCAGCGCAAGCGGGGTCGGCAGCCAGGCCAGCAGCGCGAGTGCGACTGTTGCTGGCCGCGGCGGCGGCGGCGCGTCGGCGTTCACCGGCCGATGGTCGCACGTCGTCGCGCCAGCAGCCTCCGGGCTAACCCTGAATGCAAGTTGGGGGTCAACGCCGAGGCGCGCCGCGGCTGCTGGGGCCACGGTAAGGAGACCGCAGAATCCCTTACCCGACAGGAGTACGACATGGACGACACAGCAGCGACGCCGAAGGCCACCGGCGCCCTAGCCGGCATCGGTTTCGGGATCGCGCTCTTCCTCGGCGTCGCCGCGCTCAACGTGCCGACGGACGCGACCGACTCCGAACTCAGCACGTGGTACGCCGAGAGCGGCAACCTGGTCTCCGGGGTCGTCTCGATGTTCGCGTTCTTCATCGCCGGAGCATCGCTGCTCTTCTTTGTCAGCGCATTGGCGCGGCGGCTGCGCGACGCTGACGCGTCCGGCGGCCAGCTGACGTCGATCATGAGCGGCGCGGGTTACGCACTCGCCGCGACGCTGTTCGTCACCGGCGCCGTGCGCGGCGCGGTGGGCAAGGCGGTGGAGTTCAACGACCAGCCGGTGCCTGCAGTCGGAACACTACGTGCGTTCAATGCGCTGTCGTCGACGCTGCTCGGGGTAATGGGCATGCTGGCCGCAGCGGTCGTCATCGCGGTGGCCTCCAACCTGGTATCGCGCGACGTCTCGCTTCCCCGCTGGCTCGCCTACCTCGGCTACGTGTGCGCGGCCGTGCTCGTGGTTGCGCAGGCGACGTTCTTGGGTGAACTCGCGATTCCGGTCATTCTGATCTGGGCCATCGCGACCAGCGTCCAGCTGCTTCGACGTCGCGCGCTCGAGGCGGCCGCCCACCCGACCCAGGCGGTGTCCTTCAGCTAGCCCGGTCGCTCCCGGTCGCACCACTTTCGACGACGTAGGAGCACCTCTTACTGCTGTGCCAACAACGGTAGATCAGGTGGTCTGCCCAACCAGGGGCGACAGATCGCACACTGTACGACGGCACGGGCGCCGCACCGGATTGCCGGTGGGGCGCCCGTCCGGCGTCGACCGAGAGCACAGACGGTTGCGGGCTAACCACGCGCTCGCGCCCGCTGGGCTCAACTGGTTGCCCGCTACATTGCGGTCAGGGGTGCATGGGGCAACGGACCGTTCGACAACGACGGCGCCATGGACTGGGCCGGCGAACTCGCCGACGCAGCGGCGGACGAGCGCGTCGCGGCGTCAGCGCCTTCGTGCTCGACGACGGCGTCGTCTACCACACC
>JBDSAK010000538.1:0-3181 GCA_039922195.1 Mycobacteriales bacterium | reverse complement strand
GCGACGGCGTTCAGGAACGGTTGGGACATCGTGAAGCCGGTCAAGCCGTCGACGATCGCCAAGTCGCTGGCGATCGGCAACCCCGCCGACGGACCGTACGCGCTCGAGACGTGTCGTCGTACCGGCGGCTCGATCGACGAGGTCGACGACGACCAGGTGGTCGAGGGCATCCGGCTGCTGGCCGAGGCCGAGGGCATCTTCGGCGAGACCGCGGGCGGGGTGACCGTCGCCACCTTGCGCAAGCTGATCGCGACCGGCCAGCTGGACCCCTCACTGGAGACCGTCGTACTCAACACCGGGGACGGATTGAAGACACTCGACGCCGTTGCTGGCATCGTGGGTCCGACGCACACCATCTCGCCGTCGCTGGACGACTTCCGCGCGACCGGCCTGCTGAACTCGGAGGCCTGACTCGTGGCTGTGTCCATCCGCATCCCGACGCCGAGGCGCAACCTGACCGGCGGCGAGGCGTCGGTCTCGGTCGAGGCCGGCACGCTCAGCGACGCGATCAAGGCGCTCGACGCCGCGTATCCCGGTGTCGCTGAGCGGGTCCTGGACGAGTCCGGTGCGCTGCGGCGCTTCGTCAATGTGTACGTCGGTGACGAGGACGTGCGTTTCCTCGACGGCCTGGCGACGGAGCTGGCGGACGGCGCGTCCATCTCGATCATCCCCGCGGTAGCCGGCGGCTGACCGCGCCACCAACTGCTCCGCTCCGCCCCCAAAAGTTGTCAGAGTCACTGTCCGGGTAGGCCCTGCGAGAGCCTCTCGGCGAGGAACTTCAGCCCGATCGGGTAGCGGTAGTCGATGCCACTGTGCGTCGCGTCGAACAGCTCGAGTCGTACGCCGGTGACGCCGACCTTTTCCAGCGCCGCCACGAACGCTTGGGCTCCGAGGTCGAGGTACCAGTCATCGCGCGTGCCGGCGTCAAGGTAGATCCCGACCAGCCCGCGCACCTCGTCGGCGTACCTCTCGACCATGCGCACCGGATCCCACGCCAGCCAGCGCTCCCAGAGCTCCGGGATGAGCTGACCCGTCGTCGTGTCGAACGGCAGCGACACACTTCCATCCGCCTCGCCGGAAAATGCCGCGGCGCAGCCGTAGGTCATCATCAGCGTGCCGTCGCTCTCCTTGCTGAACGCCGGCCGGCCGCGGAAGTCCTGCCAGAAGCGGTCGAACGAGCCGTCGTACTCGCGGAGGCCGCGGGTCGCCTTCGCGAACTCATTGATGTAGCAGTGCTCGTAGAGCGAGTCGCCGGCGTGGCTGGCGAGAGCGCCAAAGAGATCGGGGCGCAGCATTGGCGTGATCATCGCGCCGAAGCCACCGCTGGATTTGCCGCTGACACCGCGACGCTCCGCCTGGTTGAACGTCCGGTAGTTGGCGTCGACGTGCGGCACGACCTCGTCGCACAGATAGGAGTGGTAGGCGCCGGTGGCCGGTGAGTCGACGAACTGGCTGCCGCCGTACGCCGTCCACGCGTCGACGTAGACCACGATGCAGGGCGGCGCCTCGCCAGTCGCGAAGAGCACGTCGGCAGTCTCGGGGAAGGGCTGGCGAAAAGCCGACCGGTTGTTCCACATCGCGACGTGGCCGGTGTAGCCCTGCAACACGTACACACTCGGGTACCGGCGGTCGGGCTCGTCGTCGTACCCGGGCGGGGTGTAGACCCAGAGCGGGCGCTGGTGGGGGTCGCCGAGCGGGTTGTCGCGCAGCAGGAGGCTGTCGAAGAGGAGTTCGTCGATCCGGCCGACGAGTACGGATTTCCACGGTAAGGGCATAAGTGTTCCTATCAGAGACGAAATGTTGCAGTACGAACTCGATTCGAACGCGTCGAGCCGCACAGGCGAAAGATGTAGCAGAATCCGGCACGCAGAACCCAAATGCATTCGGTCCATGGAGGGACAGCCTTGATGAGCTTCCGCACTCGCAGCCCACGGATCGCCCTCGGCGCCATCGTCGCTCTGACGATGTTGGCCGCCGCCTGCGGTGATGACGACGACAAGGCGAAGACCCCGGCGTCCAGCGCTCCACCCGCGGCCAGCAGCAGTAGTAGTCCGACGGCGAGTGCCTCGTCCAGCTCCTCGTCCAGCTCGCCCGCGGCCAGCGCGTCCAGTTCTGCCAGCCCCTCGGAGAGCACCTCCCCCAGCGAGAGCGTGTCGAGCTCCGCCGCCCCCGCCGTGGATCTCGCAGCACTGGTGCCCGAGGCCATCAAGAAGGACGGCAAGATCGTCGTCGGCACCGACGCGACATACGCGCCCAACGAGTTCCTCGCGGAGGACGGCAAGACCATCCAAGGCTTCGACATCGATCTGTTCAACGCCGTCGCCGCGCGACTCGGCTTGAAGGCGGAGTACGTCGGTGCGCCGTTCGACGCGATCATCCCAGGCGTCCAGTCCGGCAAGTACGAGATCGGTGTCTCGTCGTTCACGATCAACGACGAGCGCAAGAAGGTCGCCAACATGGTCAGTTACTTCCAGGCCGGCACCCAATGGGCGGTTCAGAAGGGCAACGCAAAGGGTGTCAGCGTCGAGGACGCCTGCGGCAAGAAGATCGCCGTCCAGAAGGCGACCGTGCAGGTAGACGACCTGACCGCGAAGTCGAAAGCGTGCACCGACGCCGGCAAGGACAAGATCACCATCGACCAGTACCCGGGCCAGGACACCGCCACGGCCGCGGTCGTCTCGGGTAAGGACGACGCCGTGCTCGCCGACTCTCCGGTCGTCGCATACGCCGTGTCGCAGACCGGGGGCAAGCTGGAGCTGCTCGGGGAGATCTACGACTCGGCGCCGTACGGCTACGTCATCAAGCAGGACCAGGCCGACTTCGCGCAGGTCGTGGCCGACGCGCTCAAGGCAGTGATGGCCGAGGGCAGTTACCAGGGCGCGCTGATCCCGTGGGGCGTCGAGGCGGGCGCGATCACCGACCCCGCAGTCAACCCGTAAGACCGCGGATGCCTACCGCCGCTGACACGGCGGCACCGGAGCGGCCCTCGCACGTGAGGGCCGTTCCGGTGCGTCATCCGGGCCGATGGGCCGGCGTCGCCGTCCTCGGGGTGCTGGTAGCGATGTTCGTGCACATGTTGGTCACGAACGAAGCGTTCAAGTGGCGGTTCATGGTCGACAACATGTTCAAGCCGCCGGTCCTTCGCGGCGCGCGCACCAGCATCTATTTGACCATCCTCGCG
>JBDSAK010000537.1:0-4622 GCA_039922195.1 Mycobacteriales bacterium | reverse complement strand
AAGAGTTGCGTGCGCGTGACGAGGTCGCGTGCTGCTTGCTCGCCGGCTTTCATCGTGAAGCTGACCATGCCGCCGAAGTCGCGCATCTGCGCACGCGCGACGTCGTGTCCCGGATGAGTGGGCAGACCGGGATAGAGCACGCGATCCACTGCGTCATGCCCCTGCAGCACCTCGACCACTTCGCGCGCGTTGGCGCAGTGCTGACGCATGCGTACGCCGAGAGTCTTCACTCCGCGCAGCACCAGCCAGGCGTCGAATGGCCCGGCAACGGCGCCCATCGCGTTCTGGTTGTAGGCGAGGCGTTCGCCGAGGGTCTCGTCCAGGACGACGAGCGCGCCGCCGACCACGTCACTGTGACCGCCCATGTACTTGGTCGTCGAGTGCACGACGATGTCGGCGCCGAGAGCGAGCGGCTGTTGCAGGTACGACGACGCGAACGTGTTGTCGACAAGCACGAGTGCGCCGGACTCGTGCGCAAGCTCGCTGATGGCCGCGATGTCGGCAATGCCGAGCAGCGGGTTGGTCGGCGTCTCGACCCACACCAGTTTCGTCGCCGGAGTGATCGCGGCGCGGCACGCCTCGACCGACGAAAGATCGACCGGGTCGAAGGTGATGCCCCACTCGGCATGCACCCGCGCGAACAACCGGAACGTGCCGCCGTACGCGTCATTGGGAATGACGACGTGATCGCCCGGGCGCAGCGTCGTGCGCAGCACGCAGTCCTCTGCTGCGAGGCCCGACGCGAAGGCCAGACCGCGCCGTCCGCCTTCGAGCGCGGCGAGGCAGGTCTCCAGGGCGGTCCGTGTGGGGTTGCCAGATCGCGAGTACTCATAGCCCTTGTGCTTGCCGACGCCTTCCTGCGCGTACGTCGACGTCGCGTAGATGGGCGTGATGACCGCACCGGTCGCGGGGTCCGGATCCTGGCCCGCGTGGATCGCCAGCGTCTCGAAGCCGTACGCCGACAGGTTGTCGTCGGTCATGAGTCCCGCTCTTCGCCGACGGCCGGGTCATTCGCTGCCAGCGTCTGCCGCTCGACCCACCGCTGCGCGAGCCAGTCGTCGACCGCCCCGCCGCGCGGTGCGGGCAGTGCGTCCGCACCCGCCCACTCGAGGAAGACGCCGATCGCCTCATCGAGATTGCACGGCCCAGCAGCCGCATGCCACTGCGTGCCGGTGACCCAGCAGCGCAGCCAGTCATGTTCGGACCGGTCGTGCTGCCGGATCGGGAAGTCGCGACCGGCCCACCGCGTGCCCTCGAGGTCGATGCGCACCTGCCAGCCTGGGTTGTCGAGGGAGTCGATGTGCACCCCGTTGCCCTGCTCCCACACGCTGTCGCATTGCGCGAGGAACCACGCCTGCAATTGGTCGAGCGACGACGTCATTTCTGGCTCGCGAGGTAGCCGAGCAGGTCGGCGCGAGTCAGGACGCCGACCGGCTTCCCGTCGTCGAGCACCAGCGCCGCGCTCGCGGCCTCCAGCGCGGCAATGACGATGCCGACCGGTTCGCCCGAGCCGACCGTCGGCAACGCTTTCGACATGTGCCGCTCGACGGGCTCATCGAGCGCGGCCCGATCGGCGAAGACGGCGTCGAGGAGGTCGCGCTCGATGACCGAACCAACGACCTCGGCTGCCATCACCGGCGGCTCGGCTTTGACCACGGGCATCTGCGAGACGCCGTACTCGCGCAGGATGCCGATGGCTGATCCAACGGTTTCGTCGGGATGCACGTGCACGAGCTCCGGGAGGTCGGCGCCCTTACGCCGCAGCACATCCAGCACCGTCGGCTGCGTGGCGTCGACGAGAAAGCCGTAGTCGGCCATCCACTCGTCGTTGAAGATCTTGGACAGGTAGCCGCGGCCGCTGTCCGGCAGCAGCACGACGACGAAAGCCGATTCGTCCAGCTCCCGCGCGACCCGCAAGGCGGCTGCCACGGCAAGCCCGCCGGAGCCGCCGATCAGGATGCCTTCCTCGCGGGTCACTCGTCGCGCGGTGAGAAACGAGTCCCGGTCGCTGACCGCTTCGACGCGGTCGACCATCGAGGCGTCGTACGTCGCCGGCCAGAAGTCCTCGCCGACGCCCTCGACCAGGTAGGGGCGTCCGGTGCCGCCGGAGTAGACCGATCCCTCGGGGTCGGCGCCGACGACGACGACGCCGGGATTGCGCTCCTTGAGATAGCGGGCGACGCCGCCGATCGTGCCGCCGGTGCCGATGCCCGCGACGAAGTGCGTGACCCTGCCGTCGGTCTGGTCCCAGACCTCGGGCCCTGTGCTGCGGTAGTGGGCGAGCGGGTTGTTGGGGTTGGAGTACTGGTCGGGGCTCCAGCCGCCCGCGGTCTCCGCAGCGAGCCGGCGCGCGACGCTGTAGTAGGAGTCGGGATGCTCGGGGGCCACGGCGGTCGGGCAGACGACGACTTCGGCGCCGTACGCCCGCAGCAGCGAAACCTTCTCCGTGCTCATCTTGTCGGGCATCACGAAGATGCACTTGTAACCGCGCTGCGAAGCGGCGATGGCCAGCCCGACGCCGGTGTTGCCGCTGGTCGGCTCGACGATCGTGCCGCCCGCTTTGAGCTCGCCGCTCTCCTCGGCCGCCTCGATCATCGCGAGGGCGATGCGGTCCTTGACCGAGCCGCCTGGATTGAAGGACTCGACCTTCGCGTAGACCGGCGCGCTGATCCCGGCCGTCACGGCCCGCAGCCGGACCAGCGGCGTGCCGCCGACCAGGTCGACGAGCGATTCGTAGACCTCCACCGCGAGCTCCGTCCTGCCGGTCAGCGTTCGTGATCACGAGCGTACGTGTGATGTGCTTCGCCTGGCGAAGTTCAAGCGCGGGGTTACGGTGGAACTGTGATCTCGAGGAGGCTCGCGATGCGGATCGGTTCCGGAGTTCTGGCAACGGCCGTGACCGGCATTGCCGTCATCGGGGCCGAGGTCGTGCTCGCGATGCGCAAGACCTACCTGATGGGCGACTCGGCCCCCCCGGTGACCGGCGAGTTCGGGAAGCCGGAGGACCCACTGGTGCGGTTGGTCATGATCGGCGACTCGACCGCGGCGGGGGTCGGCGTCAGCCGCACTCAGGACACGATCGGCGCACAGGTCGCCATGCGCCTGTCGTCCATGGGTTATCACGTGAAGCTCTCCGGGGTCGCGATCTCCGGGTCGCGTGCGGGCGATCTCGCCCCGCAGGTCGGCCGGGCACTGGTGATGACCGAGGTGCCCGACATCGCCCTCATCATCATCGGCGGCAACGACGCCACCCACTTCACCCAGCTCGATGACGTCGGACGCAGTGTCGAGGAGTCTGTCCGGCGCCTGCGTGAGGCCGGTATCGGAGTGGTCGTCGCCACCTGCCCCGAGATGGGCGCTCCCAACTTCGCGCGTCCGCTGCGCGACATCGTGTCGTGGCGTGGCCGCGGCGTTGCAGCCAAGACAGAGCGCGCCGCAACGCGCGCCGGCGGGCTGACCGTCGACCTGGCCCGCGAGGCCGGACCGATCTTCAAGCGCGACCCGCAGCGCCTGCACTCCGTGGACGACTTTCATCCGTCCGCCGCTGGCTATCGGGTGTGGGCGGACGCGATCATTCCAGTGCTCCAGCGAGCCGTCGCCGTACGGCAACTCGAACGCGGATAGGTGGTCGGCATGGCCGAAGCAGTGATCGTCGCAACCGCACGCTCCCCCATCGGCCGCGCGGGTAAGGGCTCGCTGCGCGACATGCGGCCCGACGACCTGGCGGCGTTCATCGTGCAGGCGGCGCTCGACAAGGTACCGGAGCTCGACCCGCACACGATCGAGGACATCATGGTCGGGTGCGGCCTCCCCGGCGGTGAGCAGGGCTTCAACCTCGCGCGGGTGGTCGCGATTCTGCTCGGCCTCGACGATGTGCCGGCGACGACGCTGACGCGTTACTGCGCGAGCTCGCTGCAGACGACACGGATGGCCCTGCACGCCATCAGAGCGGGCGAGGGCGACATCTTCGTGTCCGCCGGTGTCGAGATGGTCAGCCGCTACGAGAAGGGCAACAGCGACTCGCATCCCGACACACGCAATCCGGTGTTCTCGCAGGCGCGCGGGCGTAGCGACGAGCGCGCGGCCGGTGGTGCTCCGACCTGGTCGGATCCGCGAGCGGACGGTTCGCTGCCCGACATCTACCTGATGATGGGCCAGACCGCGGAGAACGTCGCGCAGTTGCGGGGGGTCAGCCGGGCGGAACAGGACGAGTTCGGCGTCCGGTCGCAGAACCTCGCCGAGAAGGCCATTGCCAACGGCTTCTTCGACCGGGAGATCATCCCCGTGACGACGCCGGACGGCACCGTCGTATCCACCGACGACGGTCCGCGAGCCGGTACGACGCTCGAGGCGGTGTCGCAGCTCAAGCCGGTCTTCCGGCCCGACGGCACGATCACCGCCGGCAACTGTTGCCCGCTCAACGACGGCGCCGCTGCGGTCGTCATCATGAGCGACACCAAGGCCCGCGAGCTGGGCATCACGCCCCTGGCCCGCATCGTGTCGACGGGGGTGACAGCGCTGCAGCCGGAGATCATGGGGCTCGGCCCGGTGGAGGCGTCACGGCAAGCGCTGGCGCGGGCGCGCATGTCGATCGGCGACATGGACCTGGTCGAGATCAACGA
>JBDSAK010000536.1:0-13400 GCA_039922195.1 Mycobacteriales bacterium | reverse complement strand
GCCGTCCGGCCGCCGGTTGAGCCCGCTCGCAGCGAGGACGGACTCATCGCCCGAAGCGAGCGGGTGGTAGTCGGGGGGGACGACACCGTACCCGGACGGGTCCAGCGGCGTACCGAACGGATCGTCGTGGGACACGCGCGAACTGTATCGAGCCGCTCGACAGCGATGGCCGGTGCGAGGTTCGTGGCGTTGCTACCTCGCGAACTGCACCGTGGCGAGTAACTGCGTGAACACCGGTGTGGCTGTCGAGAAGCGGTCCGTCCGGGTGACCATCGTTGCGATGAGCAACCGGCCGGCGTGCTGAAACACGATGGCGCGCTCGGTATACGTCCTGGTGCTGCCAGGGGTGATCGAGGGAATCACCCGGTCCCACCCATAGGCGACTTCGCCCGCAACTGTCGTCCTGAAGTCTCCGGGCGTTTCCGTCGACTTCTCACCAACCTTCGCCATCGACTGCCGGTATGCCGCCTTTACCTTCAGGTACTTCGCGCGGGTCAGCGGACCCGGGGACGAAAAGTCGCCCGCCAGGCTGGCGAAGAAGTACAGCTGAACGTCCGGCTTGTTGCGCAGCCTGAGGTCGTTGTTCAGGAAAGGACCGCGCTTGCCCGGCGTCATCTCCGCGGTCCAGTCGGTGGGCACGACAACGGAGTACGCCGGGGCGTACGTGCCGCTGGTCGCCTTGGTGACCGACACGGGCTTTCCCACCAAGGGCTGCACTGCGGCTTTGGCTGCGGGCTTCTTCGCGGCGGGCGTCGCGGGAGCTGCCGCTGCGGACGCGGACGTTGACGCCTTCGGTGCAATTGCGGCCGTCTTGGGCGTCCCACGCACGATGAGGTTCGGCTCTTGGGCCGGCTTGAACATGCCGGTGCCGTACGCGGCGCCCGCGGCGGCGAGCACGATCACGAGCACCAACCCGATGAGCGGTGCGCGGCCAGTGAGCGAGCGGCCGCGGGTGACCCCGTGTGGCGGCATCGCACTGGTGACGACGGACGGCGGAGCTGCAGTTGGGTCCGCGGTGTGCTGCATCGGCACATGGCCCAGCGGCGGGGCGGGTGCGTCAGCGGGCGGCGGCAACATCACCGGCGTACCGCTGGGCGCGAAGGTGCTGTGCTCCGACCTCATGACGCGAACTTCACGGACGCCATCAGGCCCTCAAAAACAGGTGTCGCCCTGACGAATTCGGCGGTTTTCGCGCTCCAGGTGGCGGCGTAGATCCGGGACCCGTTCTGGAAGATGACCGTTCGCTCGGTGTACGGCGTGCCTCTGACGTCACTCGTGGTGTCGAACGCAAAGGATGCCCGGCCGTCGACGACCATCTTGATGGTGCCGACCTTGACTCTCGTCGTCTTGTCAATGCCGACCGCGGTCTTGACCATTCGCGCGCGAATGCGGTCAAACTTGGCCCGGGTCAACGGCCCAGGTGGCGCATAGTCCAACGTGTAGCTGTCGAACCACACCAGGTCGTTTGCGGGTCCGTTCGAGCGCAACTCCACGTCGCCGTTGACGACCGGGAACCGGCCGATCTTCAGCTTGACCACCCACCCGGCCGGCAGCGTCATCGAGTACGCCCGCCCGAGAGTGCGGCTGTTCGCCCTGGTCACCTCGAGCCGCGTGGGCTTGATGACCGGCTTCGTCGGCGTTGGCTTCCTGGCCAAGGGCTTCGCCGGCGCAGCGGCTCTCGCGGGCGCGACGGGGTTCGGCGCAGTCGGCGCAGCCGAGGCCGTGACGGGTGCGGCCGGCGTCACCGCCGTGATCTGGGCTGCCGGCCCCGGCTCCTTGTCATTCTTGAATTTCCCCGTGCCGAACGCCGCACCCGCGCTGCCGAGCAGGAGCGCCAGCACCACGCCCACGACCGACGCACGACCACCCAGCGATCGGCGGTGCGTAGCCGACAGCGACGGCATGACTTGCGTGCTGACGTGCTGCTGCACGGCTATCGGCGTTGCGTCAAACTGCAGGGGCAGGTAGCCCGGTGGGGGCGGCGGCGCGTCCGCGGGCGCCGGCGACATCACCGGCGTACCGCCGGGCCCGGACGTGCTGTGCTCCGACATCACGACGCGAACTTCAGGCTGGCGAGGATCTGATCGAAGATCCGGACCGAGACCGCGAAGTCGCCCGCGCCCGCGACCCACGCGGCGCTGTACACGACTCCGCCATGTTCAAAGATGACCGTGCGCGCGATCGCCGGGAGCCCGGTGCTGGACAAGTCGACGTCGAACCCATTGACGGATGTGCCGGCGACGGTCGCGGTTACTACTCCGGGAACCTCTTGACCGCCGTCGTCCTTGAGGAACAACGCCTTCATTTTCGCGTACTTCTCCGGCGTCAGCGGACCCTTGACGAAGCTCGGCCGTCCACTGGTCATGGCGAAATACTGCAGCGCACCGTCGTTCGACATGGCGATATCGGAGTTGCCGCCGAGGTCACCGCCTCCGTCAATCGTCGACGTCCAGCCGGTTGGCACCGTGATGGTGTAGCCGCCGCCGTGTGTCCCGCTGCTCGACTTGGTCAACGTGAGTCGTTCACCCGCAATCGCTTTGATAGCGGGGATCGGCTTCCTTGCGGCAGGTTTCGTCGGCGCACTCTTCACTACGGGCGACCGCAACGTTTGGGGCGCCGGCGTCGGCGGTGCCAGGGGCGGCTCGACTGTGGCGCGCTTGACCGGGTCGGGCTTCTCGGCGGACGTGAACATGCCGGTGCCGTACGCCGCACCGGCTGCCGCGAGCAGCAGCGCGAGTGCTAGTGCGATGAGCGGCGTGCGGCCAATGAGCCGGCGAGTGCCAGACATCGCCTGCTGCGGCATCACGTTGGTGACGACGAACGGCGGGGTTTGCGTGGGCGTGAGGGCGAGTTGCATCGGCAGGTAACCCGGCGGGGGTGCGGGCGCGTCAGCGGGGGGCGGCGACATCACCGGCGTACCGCTAGGCGCGAAAGTGCTGTGCTGCGGCATCACGGCGCGAACTTCACGCTGGCGAGAATCTGGTTGTACGTCGTGAGGGACGCGCTGAACCCGGCGGGGTCGGCCACCCAGAGGGAACCGTAGATGACACCACCGCGTTCGAACACGACGAAGCGCACGGACGCGTTCCGCTCATCGACTGTGCCGGTGGCGTCGAACCCGGTTGCCGCGACTCCGCCGACACTCGCCTTGACGCTCCCGGGCAGAATGTTCAGCTCCGGCGACTCCGCGATGAAGTCGGCGCGCAGCTCGGCGGACTTGGCTGGGGTGAGCGGCCCCTTCATCACGGCGGGGTCCATCGTCCCTAGCATGAAGATCTGCCCGGTGCGCACATGCGAGATGAGCACGTCCGAGTTGGAGCCGTCCTCGAGACCGGCGTTCTGCCGTGAAATCCAGCCGTTCGGCACGGTGATCGAGTAGTCGGCGCCGAAGGTGCGGCTGCTCGCCTTCGTCACCGAAAGTGCCTTCCCGGCGAGCGGCTTCGGCGCGGGTGTGACAGCCGGCTTCCCGGGCGCGACGACGGCGGAAGTCGGTGCCGACACCTGCGGCGCGCTGACCGAGGGCTTGCCCTTCACGATCGGCGCCGCGTCTTCCTTCTTCTTGCCGAACAGGCCAGTCGCGTACGCCGCACCGGCAGCACCGAGCAGCAACACCAGGACCAGCGCGATCATCGGCAGCCGGCCACCCAGCGACAGGCTGCGCGCCACACCACCCGACGGCAAAACGTTCGCGACCAACGACTGGCCGGCCGGCGGCGGCTCCACCGGTGCCGCGGCCACTTCGGTCGGCAGCGGCGCGAACGAGAGTTCGGTCAGCGCCATGCCGGCACTCTGGTACGACGGCTGCGCTGCAGCAGGCGCCGGGGCGGGCGGTGGATATGCGGGCGGTGCCATCACGGCGGTGCCGACAGGTGCGAACGGGTGCGGCTCTGTCATCTGACGGCTCCTCGAGTTCTCGCCTGACCGGGTACGGAAAGGTCCGGCGCCCTCCCGGGTGCCGGACCTGCCGAACGACTGGACCTACTTCGCGAACTTCACAGTTGCGAGGAACGACTCGAACGTCGCCAACGACGTGTCGAACTGCGATTCGGTCGCTGCCCAGAACGCGCCGTAGAGCACCCCGTTGTGATCGAAGAGGACAACGCGGCCCTTCATCCGGACGCCGTCGGCTTCCCCCTCCATGTCGAAACCGGAGGCTGCCGAACCTGCGATGGTGGTCTTCACCTCGGCAGACAGAGCTGCGGTTCCCGGGTTGTCAGCGAGCATCTCAGTCTTGAAGGTCGCCAGCTTCTCCGCAGTCAGTGGGCCGGTGAGGTAGCTCGCCGGCATGCTGCCCAAACCGAACGCCTGTCCGGTCCGCGCATGAACGATGTCCACGTCGCCGTTCATATCGTTCTCAAGACCGGTTTTCAGCCGCGAAACCCACCCTTGGGGCACGGTAACGGTGTAAGCGACGCCTTGTGTGCCGCTGTTGGCCTTGGTGACCGACAGGGTCTTTCCGACGAGCGGCTTGGCCGCCGGCTTGGCCGGCACGACCGGAGCCGGCGCCGACACCTGCGGCGCGCTGACCGAGGGCTTGCCCTTCACGATCGGCGCCGCGTCTTCCTTCTTCTTGCTGAACAGGCCAGTCGCGTACGCCGCACCGGCAGCACCGAGCAGCAACACCAGGACCAGCGCGATCATCGGCAGCCGCCCGCCCAGGGACAGGCTGCGCGCGACACCACCCGACGGCAAGACGTTCGCGACCAACGACTGGCCGGCCGGGAGCGGCTCCACCGGTGCCGCGGCCACTTCGGTGGGCAACGGCGCGAACGAGAGTTCGGTCAGCGCCATGCCCGCACTCTGGTACGACGGCTGCGCTGCGGCAGGCGGCGGCGCGAAGCCCGCCATCGGCGGCGGAGCGAATCCCTGCGGCGCAGCCATGCCGAGCTGCGCGGGCGCCATCACTGGCGCGCCGACAGGCGCGAACGGATTCTGCTCTGCCATCTAACGGCTCCTCGACTTCTCGCTTGACCCGGAACGGAAAGGTCCGGTGCCGGACTACCGAACGACGGGACTACTTGGCGAACTTCACGGTTGCGGCGATTTGCTCGAAAGTGCCTAGGGACTTGGCGAACTCGGCGGTCTTCGTGAGCCACACGGCTACGTAGATGACGCCGTTGTTCTCGATCGGGATCACCCGCATCGAGATTGGTTCGCCATCGAGATCTCTCGTTGCGTCAAACCCGGTCGCGCTCACTCCGCCTACGGTTGCTCTGACGCTGTCCGGGCCGCTGGGTTCGACGAGAGCCGCGGTCGGGTTGGACCCCTGAAAGTCCGCCAGGAGCGCCTCCCGCGCTGAGGCACTCAGCGGCCCCTTCAGGAAGGTCGGCTCGAAGCTGCCCATGAAGAATGTTTGGCCGGTGCGAGCATGCACGATGTTCAGATCCGTGTTGAAGTTTTCTTTCTGGTCAACCTTCAACGTGGAGATCCAACCAGCAGGAACCGTCACGCTGTACGCCGCGCCGAGAGTGCCGCTGTTGGCCTTGGTGACCGACAGGGTCTTTCCGACGAGCGTCTTGACCGCCGGCTTGGCCGGGACGACCGGAGCCGGCGCCGACACCTGCGGCGCGGTGACCGAGGGCTTGCCCTTCACGATCGGCGCCGCGGCTTCCTTCTTCTTGCTGAACAGGCCAGTCGCGTACGCCGCACCGGCAGCACCGAGCAGCAACACCAGGACCAGCGCGATCATCGGCAGCCGCCCGCCCAGGGACAGGCTGCGCGCCACACCACCCGACGGCAAAACGTTCGCGACCAACGACTGGCCGGCCGGCGGCGGCGGCTCCACCGGTGCCGCGGCCACTTCGGTCGGCAGCGGCGCGAACGAGAGTTCGGTCAGCGCCATGCCCGCACTCTGGTACGACGGCTGCGCGGCGGCAGGCGGCGGTGCGAAGCCCGCCATCGGCGGCCGAGCGAATCCCTGCGGCGCAGTCATGCCGAGCTGCGCGGGCGGCGCCATCACTGGCGCGCCGACAGGCGCGAACGGATTCTGCTCCGACATGGGTCTCTCCTCGGCTCGGGGCGGCTCACGGCGATCGCCAAAACACCGTCGCCGCAAATGTCGGCACGAAGACAGCCCACCTTGATACGGCCGAGCGTGGACCGGCCTGGTCGGTCAGGTCGAGGAGACCACGACCAGCTTCGCCAGCCAGCCGGACAGCACGCCGTACCGTCCGGTCACCAGCAAGAGACCGAGGACGCCGAGAACGCCCGCGGCGACGTACGAGAGCGTGCCGCTGGACCGCGCCAATCGGCGCCCGGCGCGCTCGGAGCTCGCCACGCCCATCGCGGCCAGCACGAACGGCACGCCGATCCCGAGCGCGTAGGCGAACAGGATGATCCCGCCTCGGGTGCCGTCGGCTCCGTTGGCGGCGATCGCGAGCGCCGTGGCCAGGAACGGCCCCACGCAGGGGGTGAATGCCGTGCCGAAGACCGCGCCGAGCCCGAACGGGGCCCAGAGACTGCCCGAGCGGGCGAGTCGGCTTCGGCCGCGATCGCCCGCGGCCAGCCGGGAGAGCCAGCCCGTGCGCGCCTCGGCGAGCATCAGCATCGCGGTGACGAGCACGAGTACGCCGCCGGCCCGCTGAGCGGGTCCCCCGACGACGCGGACGGCTCGACCGGCCGAACCGGCCAGGACGCCGAGCGCGACGAAGACGAGACTGAACCCGGCGACGTACAACAACGCTCCGACCACGAGACGCCCGGCGCGCCGTTCCGGTGGCACACCGGCCGAGGCGCCGGAGAGAACGCCGAGGTACGCCGGGAGCAACGGCACTGTGCAGGGCGCGGCGAACGAGATGACTCCGTTGCCGAACGCGACGGCGAGCGCGAGCAACATTCGCTCAGCCGCCGAACGTGAACGTGTAGAGGTGCGCCGCGGCGCCCCGAACGGTCAGCGACAACCGCCCATCGGTCACCGCGTCGCCGGTCAGCAGATGGCGCAGGTCATCCGGTCCCAACCTGGTCACGGTCGAGCCGTCCGCCAATGCGACGACATCGCGGCCCCGTCGGTCGGCCGGCACCGGTTTGCCGCCGAGCCGCACCTCGAGCACGGAACCCGCAGCGGTCGACCGCGCCGTGATGTAGACGTCGCGGGCGCGGTGGGCCACCTCGACGCGGGCACCTGCCGCCGCCGCCACCCAGTCGTCGGCCCCGGTGAACACTCCGGTGAAGCTGACCAGGTCCCGGCCCGCCGGCGGGTCTGCGCGGCGCACCCGATCAGTGGTGTCGACCGGTCCGGGCGACGCGATACTGCCCAGCCCGCGGAGCGCGCCGAGATAGAGCTCAGGTGTGACGTCCTGTCCCGCTGCCGGCGGGCGCTCACTCGCGCTGGGCGTGCCCACCAGCGCCGAGCCAGGCGCGCCGCCGCCCTCGGCGAGCAGTCGCCGCACCGCTCCCTCGAGGACCCCCGCGGCGCTCTCGCCGACATGGTGCTCGCGCAGGCGTCCTTCCCGATCGACGACGTAGTCAGCGGGCCAGTACTCGTTGCCGTACGCCGCCCAGGTCGTCTGGTCGGGGTCCTCCGCCACCGGCCAGGTCACGTGGAGATCGCGCACCGCGCGGGCGACTGCCGCGTGCGACTTCTCGAAGTCGAACTCCGGTGAGTGCACGCCGATCACGACCAGCCCGTCGTCGGCGTACCGCTCGTGCAACGCCCGCAACAAGGGGAACATGCGACGGCAGTTGATGCAGCTGTAGGTCCAGAAGTCGATGAGGACAACCTTGCCGCGTAAGGCTTTCAGCGTCAGCGGCGCGGTGTTGTGCCACGCGGCGATCCCTTCCAGCTCCGGCGCCAGGTCGGCGGTGGTCGTCGGCGACAGAGCGGGCGGCGGCGGCAGGCCGATCACGCGCGCCAGCTGCTCCGGCGTACGGCCGCTGCGCAGGGCGAGCCCGACGGCGGTAGCTGAGAGCATCGCGAGCACCGCCGCGGCAGCGGCAACTCGCCGCGGGCGCATCCCGGCGCCTTAGCGGATCTCGGTGATCTCGGGTCCGCGCTCGAACGGGTTGAGATCGTCGTACGCCGCATCCGGCGCGGCTGGGTCGGGCGGTTCGCCCGGTTCCTCGATGTCGGTCGGGATACGCAATCCGAGCGGATCGCGCGGCGCCATCGCTTCGCCACCGCGGACGACGATGATGCCGCGGAAGACCTCTTCGAACGGCTTCGCCTGCACCGGGTCGGTCGCTGCGGGGCCGGTCATCAGCCCGCGCAGGAACCATCGCGGGCCGTCGCTGCCGACGAAGCGGGCGGACGTCGTCGAGCCCTTTGTGTCGCCGGATGGCAGCCTGGCGTGCAGCTCGAGTCCGAGCGCGCCGTCGACCTCCTCGGCGGCAACGCCCTGGTCGGTGAGTGCCTGCATGATCTCGACGCGGACCTCGTCCCAGATGCCGGTGCGACGTGGCGCGGCGAACACATTGAGCTGGAGCGTGCTGTGATCGTCGGCGACCGTGGCACCACCGACGTTCCCCTGCGGGTCGACCTCGAGCCGCAGCTCGAGTGTGGGCGGCACGGGGATACGCAGCGCCCCGAGGTCGACGGACGGCGTTTCGCCGTCGCCGGGCGCGTCCGCCAGGTCCCACGGACCACTCGTCTCGGCCGGCCCGGTCGCGCCGAGCACGGCCTCCTCGAGCACACCTAGGTCCTGGCCATCGCCGTCGGTGGCCGCCGGCGAATCCGTCTTCTTACGCTTGAACACTATTGCTCGCTTCCTCATCCGCGGGGTGCGGGTCCATCATCGCGAGCCCGCCCGTCGACCCGAAACCGCCGGCGCCGCGCGCCGTCGACGGCAGCTCGCTCACCTCAGTAAACGCCGCGTGCTCGACCTTTTGCACCACCAGCTGCGCGATCCGGTCGCCGCGCGTGAAGCGCACCGGCTCGACAGGATCGAGGTTGATCAGCGTCGCCTTGATCTCGCCGCGATACCCCGCGTCGATCGTGCCGGGCGCGTTGACCAGACTGACGCCGTACTTCGCGGCCAGCCCCGACCGCGGGTGGACGAAAGCGGCATACCCCTCGGGCAATGCGATCGCGATGCCGGTAGGGACGACCGCTCGCTCCCCCGGCCCCAGCACGAGGTCGACGGCAGTGAGCAGGTCGGCACCGGCATCGCCCGGGTGGGAGTACGCCGGCAGCGGCAGGCCGGCGTCGAGGCGCTGCACCAGGATCTCCAGGCGGCTCACGGGTTGTACCGCTCGGCGTCGGCCACGAGCTCGGGGTCGGTCCAGCCGTAGGTGAGGAAGTGCTCCATCGGTACGGCGATGAACACGCCCTGCGCCCGTACGACGTCCCGGCCGTCGATCCGGCCGACCGCCTTCGTGTAGATCTTGCGGCCGGCGACGCCGAGGCACTCGGCGCTGATGACGAGCACGCTGCCCACCGGGACCGGCCGTAGGTAGTCGACTTCGAGCCGGCCGGTCACCGCCGGCTGGTGCAACACCGCGAGCAGGTAGCCAAGCGCCTCGTCGATCGCCGTCGCGAGTACGCCGCCGTGCGCGAGTCCGGGTGCACCCTGGTGGTCGCGGCTGACCGTGAATGCCGCGTCGACCGCCACGCCCTCCTGGACGGTGACCGTCAGGTGCAAGCCCGTCGGGTGCCGGTCACCGCAGCCGAAACAGTCGCGGTAGTGCGGCGGCAGCACCGTGCCGATCTTCGGCGCCTGCTCGTGCGGTACCGGTGGCGCGAGGCCCTCGGGCGGTTCGGTCGCGATGGGCGGAGTCACGGGACGACCCTACCCAGGACCGGCCTGGTCGGCGTACACCTGGAGAGGGCCTCGGCGCGCTGCCGGGGCGGCGGCGGCGTAACCTGCCCAATGAGCAAGAGCGTCGTCGTCACCGGAGCCAACAGCGGCATCGGGCTGGTCACCGCGCTACACCTGGCCGCTCGCGGCTATGACGTCATCGGCACCGTGCGTACGCCGGAGAAGGCGGCAGATGTGGCCGCTGCGGCAGCTGCAGCCGGCGTGCGCGTGCGATCGGTGACCTGCGACGTGGTCGACGCGGACGACACGTCGCGCGCCTTTGCCGAGATCGCCGATCTCACCTCCGGTGGACCCTGGGCCGTCATCAACAACGCCGGCATCTCTCAACCGGGCGCGGTCGAGGACGTGAGCGACGAGGACGCTCGCTACCAGCTCGAGGTCAACGTCATCGCGCCGGCCCGGATCGCCCGGTTGGTACTGCCGTCGATGCGCGCCCGTGGCGACGGCCGCATCGTCATGATGTCGTCGGTCGCCGGCCGTGTGTCGATGCCGCTGCTCGGCTGGTACTCCGCGTCCAAGCACGCCCTCGAAGCACTCTCCGACGCGATGCGAAGTGAGGTCGCCGGGTTCGGCGTACGCGTCGTGCTCATAGAGCCTGGCAGCTTCAACAGCAACATCTGGTCACAGGCCGGCACCCGGCTGCCAGAGTTCACCGAGGCCTACCGTCCGGCGTACGAGAAGGCGTACGCGATCACGGCGACGCGCGGTCCGAATCTGCCCGATCCCATCTGGGTGGCACGCGCCGTACGACTGGCCCTGACCAACCCGGTACCGATGGCTCGGTACCTCGTCGGCGGCGACGCGATGCTCGGCATCGCGCTCGACGCAGTCGTGCCGACAACCCTGGTCGACTACGCCAAGTCGGTAGCAGCCGGCCTCCGCCGCCGCCCCTTCTAGCCACCCCCGCCGCCCGCTCCCAATAAAACAGCGAAATGACTTCTGACCGGGAATCGCCCACGCTCAAATGGCCGGAAGAGTCGCGGCTATCGGTCAATTCACTCAGTGTGTGAAGCAAAAACAACGCTGGGAGCTAGGTGCCGAGGGTGGCGCGTTCGGCGAGGGCAATCGGGAGTACGCCGGACCCCGCGATCGTGTCGTGGAACTCGCGCAGCGTCCCGCGCGATTCGGCGAACCAGCGATCACGGATCCGCTCGATCTCGAGCGAACCGGTGAGGTACGACGACGCCTGGGTCGGCCAGGTGCAATAACGGCCGACCTCGGCTCGCGCCGTCGGTTCGGACAACGACGCCTTCGTCGACATGAACGTCACCGCATCCTCGAACGACATCTCGCCGAAGTGCAGCGACGTGTCGACGACGACGCGCGCTGCGCGGAAGATGCGCGCGTCGACCTGGCACAGCTCGTCGCGGGGATCGGTGAAGAACCCCTCCTGCCGCATCATCTCCTCGGTGTAGAGGCCCCACCCCTCGGCGAAGTACGACGTGCCCATGATCTTGCGGATGACGCGCGAGCCGGACTGCAGATGCGTCAGGTGCCAGTGGTGACCGGGATACGCCTCGTGCACCGAGATGGAGGGCATCGAGTGGTAGCCGTTCGTCGCGAGTCGCTGCTGCGCCTCCTCCGCTGAGACGCCGTCGGGCGGGAACGGCACGAAGAAGTGGCCGGTCATCGACGGCTTGAAGGCCGGCGGGCTGTTGTACGACGCCACGGCGAGGATCGGTCGCTGGAAGGGCGGTGATGGGACGACGCGGCACTCCTCACCCGGCGGCAGGGTGACCAGGTCGTGCGAGATGCAGAACTCGCGCGCCCGCTCGGTCCACAGCGCATAGCCGTCGCGCATCTCCTCCGGTGTGGAGGGATGGTTGCCGTTGAGTTCCTCGAGCAACGCCCGCCAGTCGCGATGACCCGCGATGTCGAAGGTCCGCCGGCTCATGTCGGCGGCCAGCGCGTCGTACGCCGCCTGGCCGCGATCGCGCAGCTCGCGGGCGCCGTACGCGAGTCCCTCCTTCTGCTGCAGCAGAGCCGAGTAGCGCTCCTCACCAATGGCGTAATCGCCGCTCGCGCCTTCGGCGAAGGATTCGAGCCACGCCGCGAACTCCTCGTACGCGGCAGCGGCAACCTCGCCGGCATCGACGAGAAGCCGCCGTGACGTGTCGTCGGAGACCTCGGCGGGAACGAGCTGTCGCGCGTACATCACCGCGGCGCGCGCCTGACCGATCGCGCGCTTCACGAAGATCGGACTCGCCAGCTCCGCATCGAGGTTGGCGCGACCGGCCGACAGCAGTTCGGGTACGCCGCGTAGCCGGGCGGCTGCGTCGACGGCCAGTTCTGCTTCGGGCCGGGTGCGATGCAGGAACAGGTAGAAGACGCCACCGAGCCCGGGGTTGAGGTAGGTGTCCGGGTTGCGCCGCCACACCGACCAGTCGCGCATGATCGCCCGGCCGCGCAGCGTCGAGAGGACGAGATCCCGGTCGATGCCCTCATCGGCCGTCAGGCCAGCGGACGGCAGCGCCCCGAAGCGCGCCGCCCACTCGTCGTCGTCCCGTTCGGCGGCGAGGATGGCCGTCTCGGTCAGGTCGGGAAGCAGCGCGTCGTACCCGTCGGCGCCGACCGCGCTGGCCAGAGTCGGCGACAGAGCGAACTCGCGCGCGATGAAGTCGCTGACCAGCTGATCTAGCTGCGAAGGCACCATTCACTCCCGATTCATCGACCGGTCACTCCCGAGTGATCGACCGGCGAAGGGCTAGACGCTACGCCTCCTCCTTCACTACGGCAGACTGACACCGATGAGTGAGCCGACCCAGACCCAGACCCAGTTGTTCGACCAGCTCTGTGCCCGCTGGGCGCGCGAGGCGGAGCTGCTCGTCGGTGAAGGCAACCTGGCATCGCCGATCGTGGTCCTGCTCCCCCGGGATGTGAACGCCGACGAGGTCCCGATTCGGCTCGAGGGTCTGCGGGGCAATCTGGCGGAGCGCGGTCCGGCGCTCGTCGCCGAGATCCTCCCGACCGCGCGCGACCACGAACCGGCCGGACTTGTCTTCATCGCCCAGCTCCGGCTCGGCGGGTTGCCGGCGCTGCCAGGCGCCGACGACACCGTGGTGGTCTACGTCTCGCTCGGGGCGGCGGCGTGGCGCCGGGCACGCGCATACGCCGTACGCCGACCGCTCGGCGGCCCGGTCACCCTGGACGCAGAAGCCGATCCGGCAGATTCGTCCATGTTCTCCTGGCTCGACGAGTTGCTCGTCCGGTAGGCGCATGTTGGCAGGTCGCAACCCTGGGTAGGGCCGACAGCGATGCCCAACGAGGAGGACGTCATGCCAGCGCTGCCCGCCAAGCCGCGGTCGTACTGGATGGACACCACGCCGGATACGTCGTGGCCGGCACTTGTGGGTGAATCGCGGGTGGATGTCGCTGTCATCGGCGGTGGAATCGCCGGCCTCACGGCGGCAGTCGAAATCAAGAAGCGCGGCCTGACCGTCGCCGTACTCGAGGCCGACCGCGTCGCGGCCAGCGTCACCGGCTACACGACTGCCAAGCTCACAGCGCTGCACAGCCTGAAGTACGCACACCTGGAGAAGCACTTCGGCGCCGATGGAGCGCGCACCTACGCGCAGTCGCAACAGGCCGCTCTCGAGCATGTGGCGACCACGGTCGACCGCGACGGCATCGACTGCGACTTCGAGCGTC
>JBDSAK010000535.1:0-7418 GCA_039922195.1 Mycobacteriales bacterium | reverse complement strand
CAGTCCTCGGGCAGACCCCCGAACACCACGGCAAACTCGTCCCCGCCCCAACGGCCCGCCACGTCATTGGTTCGCAGACCCAGCGTGAGCAGGTCCCCGATGTCGCGTAGCGCGGCGTCGCCGGCGGCATGCCCGCGGGTGTCATTGAGACCCTTGAATCGGTCCAGGTCGATGAGTGCGAGGCAGACCGAGCCACCGGTACGCCGGGCGCGCGCGGTCTCTCGGTCGAGTGCTTCTTCCAGCCCGCGGCGGTTGAGCAGCCCGGTCAGCGGGTCCGTGCGGGCCAGCGCCGTGAGCTCGTCACGCAGTCGAGCCTCGCTGTGAGCGGCGGCCCACCACACCATCAGGTCCCAGAGCTCGTCCGCGCGTCCGGTCGGCACGCCGCTGGTGACCAGCTCCTGGATGAGGGTGGGCCGGCACCACGAGAGCGCACGGACCCGGTCCGGCGTACGGACTTCGCTCAGCGCCACCGGCACCCCGGGCGGATTGAGCGCGGGGTCGGCCAGCGCGACGGCAGCCAGCAGCCATTCGCGGGCCCCCGACTCGATGTCGCCACCGGTGAGATCGATGACAGGGGTGAGCCGCCGTTCGGTCGCTCGCGCCTGGCCTTCGGTCACCTGTCAAGCATGCGCCCTGGATCGCAGTTCTGCCCGTAGGCCAATCGGGTGCAAATCGGCGCTGTACTTTGCACGGGTGGCCTTCTTCCCCAACGTTCGCCTGCATGTCGTCACGGGCAAAGGCGGCACCGGCAAGACAACCGTCGCCGCCGCGCTGGCGATAGCGCTAGCCGCCGAGGGCCGGCGGGTGCTGCTCGTCGAGGTGGAGAACCGGCAAGGAATCGCCGGCCTCTTCAACGTCGCGCCCCTGGGCTACCAGGAGCGCAGGGTGGCGACCGTCGAGCGCGGCGAGGTCTTCGCGCTGTCCGTCGACCCGGAAGAGGCGCTGCTCGAATACCTCGAGCTCTTCTACAACCTCGGCCGGGCCGGTCGCCTGCTGCGCAAGCTCGGCGCCATCGACTTCGCCACCACCGTCGCGCCGGGACTGCGCGACGTCCTGCTCATCGGCAAGGTCAAGGAGGCGGTGGGCCGCAAGCGCAACGGGGTGGTGGTGTACGACGCCGTCGTCCTCGACGCTCCGCCGACCGGTCGGATCGTCCGCTTCCTCAATGTCTCCGACGAGGTGGCCGGCCTCGCCAAGGCCGGCCCGATCAGGCACCAAGCGGACGGAGTCATGGCACTACTGCACTCCCCGCGCACGGCCGTGCATCTCGTGACCTTGCTCGAAGACATGCCGGTACAGGAGACCCTCGACGGCATTGAGGCGCTGCGGGCAGCGGAGATGCCGGTCGGCGCGATCCTGGTCAACATGGTGCGCGAGCAGCATTTCGAGGACGCGGCTCTCGCGCTGGCCGCAACCGGCTCGCTCAACCTCACGTCGTTGCGCGCCGGCCTCAACGCGGCCGGCGTCGACGTCACAGCAAAGGCGGCAGCTGTGCTCGCGACCGAGGCGACCGAACATGCACAGCGGATCGCGCTACAGGAGACCGAGCGCACCGATCTCGAAGCGACCGGACTCCCTCTCTACGACCTGCCCCTGGTACCCGAACGCGTGATGCTCGGAACGCTTCGACTCCTCGCGGACGCGATAGAGGAGCAGTCATGACGCGGCCGGAAAGCCCTCGGCGTCCGCCGCGTTTGTTCGACATCGACGACGTGCTGGACTCCCGGCGCATCGTCGTGTGCTGCGGGTCAGGCGGCGTCGGCAAGACGACCACCGCCGCAGCTCTGGCACTGCGTGCTGCGGAGCGCGGCCGCCGCGTCGTCGTACTCACCATCGACCCCGCCCGACGCCTGGCCCAGTCACTCGGTCTGACGGAGCTCGACAACGTGCCCGCGCGCGTGGAGGGCGTCGGCGAGGACGGGGGAGAACTGCACGCGATGATGCTCGATATGAAGCGCACGTTCGACGACATCGTCCAAACGCATGCGACTCCGGACAAGGCCAAGCAGATCCTGGAAAACCCCTTCTACCAAAGCCTTTCCGGCAGCCTCGCGGGGACGCAGGAGTACATGGCGATGGAGAAGCTCGGCCAGCTGCACTCGACCGGGGAGTGGGATCTCATCGTGGTCGACACACCGCCGACGCGGAGCGCTCTGGACTTCCTCGATGCGCCCGAACGGGTCTCGAGTTTCCTCGAAGGCCGGATGATGCGGATGCTGCTGGCGCCCGCGAAGATCAGCGGCCGCGCATACCTCAAAGTGTTCAGTGCCGGCATGGGGGTCTTCACGGCGATCCTGACGAAGATCACCGGTGCCGACCTGTTGCGCGATGTCAGCAACTTCCTGGCCGCCAGCGAATCGACCTTCGGCGGCTTCCGGGTGCGAGCACAGCAGACCTACGAACTTCTCAAGGACGACGGTACGGCGTTCGTCGTCGTCGCCTCCCCCGAAGCGGCGGCGCTGCGCGAGGCGGCGTACTTCGTGGAGCGCCTGACCAGCGAGCGGATGCCACTCGCCGGTGTGGTGATCAACCGCGTGCACCGGACAGCCGAGCCCAAACTCACCGCCGAGCGGGCCATCGCTGCGGCCGAAGTCCTCGAAGAACGCGGCATCGAACCCATCGCCCGCGCGGCGTTGCTCGTGCACGCCGATCGGGTGCGGATGGCCGAGCGCGAGCGGCAGGAGATCAGCGGCTTCGTCGCGACGGCGCGGCGGGTACCGGTTGCGGAGGTGGATGCGATGGCGACCGACGTGCACGACTTGGCCGGCCTGCGGGTGATCGGCGGCGCTCTGGGTGCGGCCGCGGGGAGCTGAGGGTGGTTGCGCAGCTCGCTGCGGGTCAGCCGGTCCGCTCGAGGGTGCGCTCGACTCCATGCTCATCGCGAGCCGCCTCGAGCAGGGCGCGCCACGACTTGACGTTCGGCCGACGGCGGAGCAGCGCGCGGCGCTCTCGCTCGGTCATCCCGCCCCACACACCGAACTCGGTGCGATTGTCCAGAGCATCGGAGAGGCACTCCATCCGCACCGAGCAGCCCAGGCAGGTCGCCTTCACCCGGTTCTGCGCAGCGCCCTGGACGAAGAGTTCGTCCGGGTTGCTGTCGCGGCAGGCCGCTCGCGTCGTCCACTCCATGGAACGTGGTCCGTTCTTTTCGGGGTTTCGGGAACCGTCTGTGGCGCTCTGTCACCGTACGAATACTTCTTGCCTGCCAACATCGTCAGGCGGGATGGTTTGCGCATGGCCCGGAATGGCCAGCCGCTCCGACAATCGGCGTAGTACTCCTTCAAACGGCGCATTCGGCGCGTGACTGTTGACCCGAATGGCTGATAGCTACCGGGTGACTACCCTTGGTCACGGTTCGGCGTCTTGCCGGCGCCTGCCTGACCGGCGGACCCACCGAACACGTCCGGGTGCGCCACACTTGCGGTCATGGTCCTGATTCGTCGCTCCGGCGCCCTGGCGGCGCGGGTCGGGCTGGCCTTGCTCGTCTGCCTCGTGGCCGGCCTGCTCGTCGCCGGCATGGCGCTGCCCCTCGTGGGCGGCACCGGGCTCGTCGCGAAGAAAGGGATCGATTCCTTCGACGACGCCAAGGACCTGGACGCCGTTCTCGGGCAACTCGTCAACCTCCGCCTGGGCGAGCGATCACGCATCGTGGCTGCCGACGGCACTCTGCTCGCGGAGGTCCTGGCCGCAGAAGACCGCACCCTGACGACGATCAACCGGGTGCCTGACGTCATGGTGCACGCGCTGCTGGCCATCGAGGACTCGCGCTTCTACCAGCACCGCGGAGTCGACCTGAAGGGCATCATTCGAGCGGCCATTCAAAACAAGCGGGCCGGGCGCACCGAGCAGGGCGCGTCGACGCTCACTCAGCAGTATGTGAAGAACGCGCTGCTCACCATCGCGACGACGCCGGAGGAGAAGAAGGCGGCGACCGAACAGACTCCGAGCCGCAAGATCCGCGAAGCGCGGCTGGCGATGGAAATGGAACGGCGCTTCACCAAGGACGAGATCCTCGAGCGCTACCTCAACATCGCGTACTTCGGCAACGGGTCGTACGGCGTCCGGACTGCCGCGCAGTACTACTTCAAGACCGCCGTCGACAAGCTCACACTGCCGCAGGCCGCGCTCCTCGCCGGTCTGGTCCAGTCCCCCAGTCGCTGGGACCCCCGGAAGAATTACGACGCGGCGCTGACCCGGCGCAACGTCGTTCTCAGCAAGATGGCCGAGGAGTTCCCGTGCGACGCCACGGCGACCACCGCACCGGTCGCGCTCCCCGACGCTCCCGATGCGAACGCCGGCGCAGCGACCTGCTACTCGGACCTGGCCACCGCGGCCAAGGAGCAACCGCTCAACCTCAACATTCGCAAGCCACCACCCGCGTCGACGTCGGTGGCGCCGTACTTCCTCGACTATGTGCAGACCTACCTGCTCGAACACAGCACGGCGCTCGGCAAGACCAAGGACGAGCGCGAAGCGGCGTACTTCCGCGGCGGCCTGACCATCCGGACGACGCTGGACCAAAAGATCCAGGCCGCGGCGCAAGCCGCTCTCGAGTCGACCGACATCAAGGACAAGGAGCCGAGTACGGCGATCGTCGTCATCGAGCCCGGCACCGGCAAGATCCGGGCGATGGCCGTCAACACCAAGCCGGCGGGCGAGCGCTCGCTCAACCTGGCGACCGGCGGGCAGGCGGGAATGCAGGCGGGCTCGACGTTCAAGACCTTTGTGCTGGCGGCTGCGCTGCAGCAGGGGATGCCGCTGGGCACGACATTCCAGTGTCCGGCGAAGTACACCTCGCCGCTGTTCGAAAAGACCAAGGGCGTTCCGTACGAGGTCGCGAACTCGTCGGAGAGCGAGGACGGAACGTTCAACCTGATCACGGGCACGGCTTTGTCGGTCAACACGTGCTTCCTCCAGATCGAGGAGAAGACAGGAATCGCGCCGGCGGTCGAGATTGCCCGCAAGATGATGGGTCCGAAACCGTCGAAACCCCTCCCGAAGAAGGACGAGAAGAACGCGTCCTTCGTACTTGGCACCTCGCAGACCAGCGTTCTCGACGTGGCCAACGCCTACGCGACCATCGCCGCGCGCGGCGTCGCGTGCGAGGCGCTCGGCGTCGAGGAGGTCTACAACGCGGCGCGCGAGCGCTACCCCGTCGTGAAGTCGAACTGCTCGCAAGTGCTGTCGCAGAAGGTCGCCGACACGATGGCGTTCATTCTCCGCAACGTCATCGACGGCGAGTACCCCCGCACCGGGTTCCGCGCGAGCATCGGGCGGCCCGCCGCGGGCAAGACGGGAACCGCGCAGGATTACGCCTCCGCGTTCTTCGCCGGCTTCACGCCCGACTATGCGGCCGCAGTCTGGATGGGACACAGCTCCGCACCAAACTCGGCGGAGGGCAAGCTCCTCAACATCCAGGGCGTCAGCGGACCTCCGGTGGAGAAGGTCTACGGCGGCACGTTCCCCGCCGAGATCTGGCAGAAGACGATGACCGCGATCCACGAGGGCAAGCCCGTGCGCAACTTCGTGGATCCCCCGCCGGACGTCTTCATCGGCACCGAGATCGACGTCCCCTCGCTCGGCGGCAAACCCCTCGCGGAGGCACAGAAAACTCTCGAGGGCCTTGGCCTCAGCGGCGTGGTCGCGCCGAGGCAGGTCGGCAGTGCGTTCCCCGCTGGGACGGTGGCCTACACCGACCCTGGGCGAGGCCGGAAGACCCAGATCGGATCGTCGGTCACGATCTTCGTCTCCAACGGCATCGCACCGCCACCGCCGCCGCCGGCCGCCTGCGTGCCCACGCCCGAGGTTCCCTGCCCGACCACGCCCCCCTGCGTTGCCACGCCGACGGCACCGTGCCCGACACCGCCGCCCGCCTCGTCCCCTGCGCCGTCCCCGCCCGCTGGGTCGGCGTCCTCCGCCCCGGCTCCCCCTGCCCCGTCGCCGCCTGGCGAACCGACGGCAACGCCGTCCGCGGATCCGCCGCCAGGAAAGAAGAAATAGATGACGGGACCTCTGGCCGTTGCCGCAGCCGTGGCCGGTGCCGGCAGCGCAGCGGTCGCCTACGGCGGGCTGCTCGAACGCAACGCCTTCACCCTGCGCCGCTTCGATGTGCCGGTGCTCGCGCCCGGCTCGAAGCCCTTGCGCGCGCTGCACATCAGCGACGTACACATGCGTCCTGCGCAGGCGCGCAAGCAGCGCTGGATCAGCGATCTCGCCGATCTGCAGCCCGACTTCATCATCAATACCGGGGACAACCTCGGGTCAGCTCTGGGCGTCCCTGCTGTCCTCGCGGCGTACGACGCGTTCGCCGGAATCCCCGGGGCATTCGTCCTCGGCTCGAACGACTACTTCGCGCCGACGCCCAAGAACCCGGTCAAGTACTTCTTCAAGCACCACAAGCGAGTGGTCGGTTCGCCCAATCCCTGGCCCGAGTTGGTCGCCGGGTTGGTCGAACGCGGCTGGGTCGATTTGACCAACCGGCGTTCGACGCTGGTTGTACGCGGCCGCACGATCTCCGTCGCGGGCGTCGACGACCCCCACCTCAAGCGCGACGACCGCCGCGTGCCCGCGGTGGCGGCCGACACCGACGCGGATCTGCGCATCGCGCTGGTGCACGCGCCCGAGCCGCGCGTGCTCGACGCCTACGCGACCTCCGGATACGAATTGCTGGTCGCCGGACACACGCACGGCGGCCAGCTGCGCGTGCCGTTCTTCGGAGCACTCGTCACCAACTGCGGCATCGATCGCGAACGCGCCCGTGGTCTGCACCGGTACGCCGGCGCGTGGCTGCACGTCTCGGCGGGGCTGGGCACGTCGCCGTACGCCCCGGTGCGCTTCGCCTGTCGGCCCGAGGCATCGCTGCTCACCCTGGTCGCTCGAACCGAATAGGGCGGCCCGGACTCCTCTTGTAGACTCCCGTCCGCACGAAGCGGGGTGTGGCGCAGCTTGGTAGCGCGCTACGTTCGGGACGTAGAGGCCGCAGGTTCAAATCCTGTCACCCCGACCACAATGAGCACCGGGAACCACCCGTGCCCGCGAAATGACTTCTGACCGTGATTTGCCCACGCTCAACTCGCCCTAATGATCAACGCGATCGGTCAATTGTCTCGCGCGGATAGTGTCGGATCGTGCCGCTCATCCACCTCGAGACCGTCATCGACGCCCCGCGCGAGGCGTGCTTCGATCTGTCGCTGTCGGTCGACGCGCATATGGCGTCGATGTCCGGGCGCTCGGGCGAGCGAGCGGTTGCCGGAGTCACGTCAGGCTTGATGGCATTCGGCGACACCGTCACGTGGCAGGGTAAGCACTTCGGGCTGCGGTTTTCGCTGACGTCGACGATCTCGGCGTACGAGCGGCCGGTGCGCTTCGTCGACGAGCAGGTGCGCGGGCCCTTTGCGTTGTGGCATCACGAGCATCAG
>JBDSAK010000534.1:0-14524 GCA_039922195.1 Mycobacteriales bacterium | reverse complement strand
CGACATCAGCTACGGCCTCTACCTCTTCCACATTCCGGTGATGTTCCTGGTCCTGCCCTGGGTGTCACCCCGGGGGACGCGGTTCGGACTCGGGATGTGCCTCACCCTGCTGGTCCTCGTGCCGGTGGCCTGGGCGTCGCATCGATTCGTGGAGCAGCCCGCGCGCCGGGCCTGCCGACGGTGGCTGGCGGGCCGCCCGACCCGGACGGGAGCGGACGTGCCAGTGCCGAGAAGGCCCGTCGCCGTGGTCCTCGAACCCGCCACCGTTGACGGGCCCTGACTCTTGCCGGGCACACAACGAGACCGCAGCCTCCCCCTCGAGCGCTGCGGTCTCGTTTAGTGCGGCGCAATGGCCCCCGGAACTAGACGAGTTCCTCCATCGCGCGCCGGGCGTCTGCCCCCAGTACGCCCCAGTGAATGAGCTGTTCGGTCAACTGCGACGGCGACTCGTCGTAGATCACGGCGAGTGATCGCAGGTCTTCGTGGCGGATCGAGAGGACCCGGCCGTTGTAATCGCCCCGCTGGCTCTGGATCGTCGCGGCATAGCGGGCCAGCGGCGCTGCCTGGTCGGCCGGCACCCGCTGCAGCTTTTCGAGGTCGATGATCAGGCGCGGCGGCGGCTCCATGTGCGGAGCGATGCTCGCGTCGGGAAGCAGCTCGGGGACCGGGACACCGTAGAACTCGGCGAGCTCGGCCAGGCGCTGCACCGTGACAGCGCGGTCGCCGCGCTCGTACGAGCCGACGACAACGGCCTTCCAGCGGCCCTCGGACTTCTCTTCGACGCCGTGCAGGGACAGGCCCTGCTGCGTGCGGATCGCACGAAGGCGCCCACCCAGCGCCTTGGCGTAGTCGGACATTCGGCTAACTCCTCGCTGTTCGCCACGCCGGACGGCGTGAGTGCGGACAACGCGGGCGCCGGTCTCACCACTCGCTCCACCGGGGCTTCACCGCCGTAGCGGTGTTGGTGACCGAGAACACCCCGGGATCAAAGCTTTCGCCGCGCTCGTCCCCTTGCGGAGACGATTACAGACAGTGACGTTACGGCCGCATGTGCGGCCGGTCAAGCACAATGGGTAATCACCATAGGAAAGACTTTCCGTTTCCGTACGCCGGACTCGCCGGGTATCCGGTGGCTGGGCCACCGACCCGGCTGCTACGGTGAACCGCCGCCTGACCCCAGGCGACTTCCCCGCACCGCTCCTTTAAGACCCGTCCGGTGAGGCGGGGAAGGAGGCCCCGGTGGCTGCTGTCCCAGCGCCGCGCCCGGTCACCGGCGATCCGTCCGTTGCCCGCGAAGTCCTCGACGCCGCCGACGTGCACCGTGCGCTGACGCGCATCGCCCATGAGGTCCTCGAACGCACCAAGGGCGGCCGTGACCTCGTCCTGCTCGGCATACCCACGCGTGGCGTCGCGCTCGCCGACCGGCTCGCGGCGCGCATCCGTGAGGTCGAAGGCATCGGCGTGCCGGTGGGTGCGCTCGACCCGACGATGTACCGGGACGACCTGCGGCTGCGCAAGCCGCGCGCCCTAGCCGAAACCGATGTGCCGGACGGAAGTGTCGATGGACGCGTCGTCGTACTCGTCGACGATGTCCTGTTCTCCGGTCGCACCGTCCGAGCGGCGCTCGACGCGCTCGGTGACTTCGGCCGGCCGCACGCCGTACAGCTGGCCGTCCTCGTCGACCGCGGCCACCGCGAGCTGCCGATCCGGGCCGACTACGTCGGCAAGAACCTGCCGACCAGCTTGCGCGAAACCGTGCACGTGCTGCTCGAGGAGCACGACGGCCGCGACGCAGTGCTGCTCGGGCCGGCAACCGGGGAGGCCACCGAATGAAGCGGCACCTGCTCTCCGCTGCCGACCTCACCCGCGACGACGCGTTGTTGGTGCTCGACACCGCTGCCGAGCTCGGGCGCGTCGCCGACCGGACCATCAAGAAGCTCCCTACTCTGCGCGGTCGCACGGTGGTCAATCTCTTCTACGAGGACTCGACCCGGACCCGGCTCAGTTTCGAAGTCGCGGCGAAGCGGCTGTCGGCCGACGTCGTCACCTTCTCGGCGAAGGGATCGAGTGTCTCCAAGGGCGAGAGTCTCAAGGACACCGCTCTCACCTTGGAGGCCATGGGCGCCGACGCCGTCGTCTGCCGGCACCACGCCAGCGGAGCCCCACATCGGCTGGCCAACTGGATCCAGGGCAGCGTCGTCAACGCCGGCGACGGCACGCACGAGCATCCGACGCAGGCGCTGCTCGACGCCTACACGATGCGCCAGCGGATGGGCCGCCTCGAGGGCCTGCGCGTCACGATCATCGGTGACATCCTGCACAGCCGCGTGGCCCGCTCGAACGTCCTGCTGCTGAACACCCTCGGCGCCGACGTCACGCTCGTCGCGCCGCCGACGTTGCTGCCGGTCGGTATCGAAGCATGGCCCGCACAGACCAGCTACGACACCGACTCGGTGCTGCCCAAGAGCGACGTCGTGATGATGCTGCGCGTCCAGCGTGAGCGGATGGGCGCTGCGTTCTTCCCCAGCGCTCGCGAATACAGCCGCCGTTACGGTCTCGACGCCGATCGGATGGCGATGCTGCCTGACGACGCGATTGTGATGCACCCGGGCCCGATGAACCGCGGCATGGAGATTGCCGCGGAGGTCGCCGACTCGGTGCGGTCGACCATCGTCGACCAGGTGGCCAACGGAGTGAGCGTCCGGATGGCCGTGCTCTACCTGCTGCTCGGCGGCTCCGAGGCGGCGTTCGGCACGCACGAAGTGGAGGCGGGCGCGTGAGCAGCTGGCTCTTGCAGGGCGTCGCACTGCCCGCGGCCGACGGAGCGGCACCGCTCGTCGATATCCGGATCGTCGATGGCGTCGTGGCCGAGTTGGGTACGTCGCTGGGCCCGGGCGATGCGGCGGTGTTCGATGGTGCCGGACTGATCGCACTCCCCGGACTGGTCGACCTGCACACGCACCTGCGCGAACCGGGCCGGGAAGACGCGGAGACGGTCGAAACAGGCACCCGCGCGGCCGCCCTCGGCGGCTTCACCGCGGTGCATGCCATGGCCAATACCGACCCGGTCGCCGACACCGCTGGCGTTGTCGAGCAGGTGTGGCGGCTGGGTCGTGACGCCGGGCACTGCGACGTACACCCGGTGGGCGCGGTCACGCTGGGCCTCAACGGCGTCGCACTTGCCGAGCTGGGCGCAATGGCCGACAGTGCCGCGCGGGTCAGGGTTTTCTCGGACGACGGCCGGTGCGTGAGCGACGCGGGATTGATGCGGCGAGCGCTCGACTACGTCAAAGCCTTCGACGGAGTGATCGCCCAGCACGCCCAGGAGCCGACGCTCACCGAGGGCGCGCAGATGCACGAGGGCATCGTCTCGGCACGCCTCGGGCTGCAGGGCTGGCCGGCCGCCGCGGAGGAGTCGATCATTGCGAGGGACTGCCTCCTCGCGGCGCATACCGGGAGCCGGCTGCATGTCTGCCACGTGTCGACGGCGGGGTCGGTCGAGCTGCTCCGCTGGGCGAAGTCGAAGGGCTGGCGGGTTACCGCCGAAGTCACGCCGCATCACCTGGTCCTCACCGACGAACTCGCCGAGAGCTACGACCCGCTGTACAAGGTCAATCCGCCGCTGCGCACGAGCGCTGACGTCGAAGCGCTGCGGGACGGTCTCGCCGACGGCACCATCGACGCGGTCGCCACTGACCACGCGCCGCACGCTCTCGAGGACAAGGAGAGCGAGTGGGGGTGCGCGGCGTTCGGCATGCTCGGGCTGGAGACCGCGCTCTCGATTGTCGTCGAGGCGATGGTCGAGACCGGCCGGATGAGCTGGTACGACGTCGCGGACCGCATGTCGGTCCGCCCGGCGGCCATCGGCCGGCTGGTCGACCAGGGGCTGCGGCCGGCGGTCGGCGTGCCGGCCAACATCACGATGGTCGACCCCGGGGTGCACTGGACGGTCGACCCCGGACAGCTCGCGTCGCGCAGCCGCAACACGCCGTACGCCGGACGCACACTGCCGGCTCGCGTCGTCGCGACATTCCTGCGCGGTCGGGCGACCGTTCTCGACGGGAAGCTCGCGTGAGGATCGCCCTCACCGCGGGAGTACTCACCGTCTGGTTGCTCGGCGTGTGGGCGATGTGGCGAGGCTGGCGCCGGCGGATCACCAGCACCGCGTTGCCGCCGCTCCCGACGATGCCCGAGCTACCGGGCGCCGATGTCGCCCCGCCGCTGGTCGGCGTCTATCTCGGCACCACGTACGCAGGTTCCTGGCTCGACCGGGTCGCCGGGGCGCGGCTGGGGGAGCGAAGCACCGGGTGGCTGCGCGTGCTGCCCGCCGGCGTGCTGATCCGCCGCCCGGGCTACGACGATTTGTTCGTGCCGGCCGCCGCACTCTTCTCGGCGCGCACGGACTCGGCACACGCGGGCAAAGTCATCGGTGCCGAGGGCGTGCTGATCATCGAGTGGCGCCACGGCGACACCGCGCTGGAAACGGGATTTCGCGGTGACGACCGGAGCAGGCACGCTGCCATCACCGAGGCGGTCGCGCGTCTGATTCCGTCTGTCCTGCACGAGCACCTCAGGCATCGAGACGAATCGCTCAAATCAGTGAAGGAGAGCTCGTGACCGGCGCGCCAGCGTTTGTCCGCAGGCCGCGGCGGCCTGCCCTGCTCGTCCTCGAGGACGGCCGGGCCTTCCGCGGCGAGGCTTTCGGGGCCCACGGTGAGACCTTCGGCGAGGCGGTGTTCAGCACCGGCATGACCGGCTATCAGGAGACGCTGACCGACCCGTCGTTCCACCGGCAGGTCGTCGTGATGACCGCGCCACATGTCGGCAACACCGGCGTCAACGACGAGGACCCCGAGTCCGGGCGGATCTGGGTGGCCGGCTACGTCGTGCGTGACCCAGCGCGAGTGACGTCCAACTGGCGCGCGAAGCGGTCGCTCGACGAGGAACTGCGCGACCAGGGCATCGTCGGCATCAGCGGCGTCGACACCCGCGCGATCACCCGGCACCTGCGCGACCGCGGCGCGATGCGGTGCGTTGTCACGACACTCTCAGGCGACGTCGACGACCTCGTCGCGCGGGTTGTCGAAAGTCCCGACATGACCGGCGCCGACCTGGCCAGGCAGGTGACGACCGATGAGCCGTACGTCGTCGAGGCGGTTGGTGAGCGGCGATTCCGGGTCGCTGCGCTCGACCTCGGCATGAAGCGGTCGACGCCGCGCTATCTGAGCGAGCACGGCTGCGAGGTGCACGTGCTGCCCGCGACCGCGACGTCGGCCGACCTGCTCGCCATCGATCCCGACGGAGTCTTCTTCTCGAACGGGCCGGGTGACCCGGCAGCGACGTCGTACGCCGTCGAGGCGATGCGCGGCGTACTCGGTCTGCGCCCCGTCTTCGGAATCTGTCTCGGCCACCAGATGCTCGCACGTGCCCTCGGGCTCGAGACCTACAAGCTCCGGTTCGGTCACCGCGGCGTCAACCAGCCCGTGCAGGACGTCGTGACCAAGCAGGTCGCGATCACCAGCCACAACCACGGGTTCGCCGTGGCGGCTCCCGAAGACGGACTCGGTTTCGACAGCGAGTTCGGCCGCGCGGTCGTCAGTCACGTCGACCTCAACGACGGCGTCGTCGAAGGCCTGCGCTGCCAGGACATTCCGGCGTTTTCCGTGCAGTACCATCCCGAGTCCGCGCCCGGACCGCACGACGCGACCGGTCTGTTCGACTCCTTTGCCCAGCTCATGTCGGGACAGCAGGTGCGCGCATGACTGACGACGTGGAGCGGGCGACCGCACTCGCGCAAGCCGCCGGCAAGAACATCGGCAGCGCCGTACGCCGCCTCGGCGAGGTCACCGTCGGCGGCGACGTGCCGGCACGCACGCCGGACGCCCAGCAACTCGCCGACCGCGCGATGGCGGTGTTGCGCGAGGAGGTTGCCCTGCTCTCTCGGGTGCGTACTGAGTTCGCCGAGGAGAAGAAGCACGGCGCTCCCGCGGCGTCGTCGCCCCGTCTCGACGCCATGGCGGCGCGGCTCGAGGGCATGACGCGGCTGGCGCTGCTCCTCGAGTTGATCGCGCCGGCCGAGGCACGGGAGATCTGGACCGAGGCCCGCCAGTCGGGGATGCACGCCCGACCGGCTGCTAGCGGGGCTGAGCACACCGGCGCGGCCCACGAGTCCGCAGTCGCTCACGGAACGATCGAGGGAGAACACTGATGGCGAACGACCACGACGACGCGTCGCACATCGAGGCGGCGGTTGCCGGTGGCCACGACGTGCACGGCGCGCATGACCCGCTCGACCCGCACGGGGCGCACGACGACGATGCTGGGCACGGCGGTCATGGCGCCGATCCCAACGCCCATGTCGTGGTCGCCGAGGCGCCGACGCCGGCGTGGGTCATGACTGCTGCGGCGATTGCCGCGCTGACGATCGCCGTCTGCGTCGTCCTCGCGGTGATGCTGCACAATGCCGCCGACTCCGGTGCGGGCGCGGAGGAAGCGCCCGCGCACGGCCTGGCTCCGATCACGCTGACGTTTGCGCGGGTCTGACGCATGCCCAAACGCACTGACCTGCAGTCCGTGCTGGTGATCGGATCGGGTCCGATCGTCATCGGCCAGGCCTGCGAGTTCGACTACTCGGGTACGCAGGCTTGCCGGGTGCTGCGCGAAGAGGGCCTGCGCGTCATGCTGGTCAACTCCAACCCGGCAACGATCATGACCGACCCGGAGTTCGCCGACGCGACCTACATCGAACCGATCACGCCCGAGGTCGTCGCTCAAGTGATCGCGCGCGAGCGCCCCGACGCATTGCTCGCAACACTGGGCGGTCAGACCGCACTCAACACTGCGGTCGCCCTGGCGGAGGCCGGCGTACTGGAGGAGTACGGCGTCGAGCTGATCGGCGCCAACATCGAGGCGATCGAGAAGGGCGAGGACCGGCAGAAGTTCAAGGACCTCGTCCGGGCAGCGGGCTACGACGTACCGCGCAGCATGGTCTGCCACACCCTCGAGGAGTGCTTCGAGGCGGTCGCCGAGCTCGACTACCCGGTCGTCGTCCGGCCGAGTTTTACCATGGGTGGCAAGGGATCGGGGCTCGCCTACAACGCCGACGACCTGACGACGATCGCTGGCGCCGGCTTGCTGGCCAGCCCCACGACCGAGGTGCTCATCGAAGAGAGCGTCATCGGCTGGAAGGAGTTCGAGCTCGAGGTCATGCGAGACACCGCCGACAATGTCGTCGTCATCTGCTCCATCGAGAACGTCGACGCGATGGGCGTGCACACCGGCGACTCAGTGACCGTCGCGCCCGCGATGACGCTGACCGACCGCGAGTACCAGCACATGCGCGACTGCGCCATCGCTGTCATCCGGGCCGTCGGCGTCGATACCGGCGGCTCGAATATCCAGTTCGCCATCGACCCCGTGACCGGCCGGATGGTCGTCATCGAGATGAACCCGCGCGTCTCGCGATCGAGCGCGCTCGCGTCGAAGGCGACCGGGTTTCCGATCGCCAAGATCGCCGCGAAGCTCGCGATCGGCTACACGCTCGACGAGATCACCAACGACATCACCCGCGAGACGCCGGCCAGCTTCGAGCCCAGCCTCGACTATGTCGTCGTGAAGATCCCCCGCTTCACCTTCGAGAAGTTTCCCGGGGCCGATACGACTCTCACGACGACGATGAAGAGCGTCGGCGAGGCGATGTCGATCGGCCGTAGCTTCGGTGAAGCGCTGCAGAAGGCGATGCGCTCGATGGAGCAGAGCGCCCTCGGTTTCTGGACGGTGCACGACGCGTCTCTGGTCGGTGGTGCCGACGCGACGTCCGACCAGCTGCTCGACGCGATGCGCCGGCCGCACGACGGCCGTCTGTACACGATGGAGCGCGCACTCCGGCTCGGCGCGACTGTCGAACAAGTGAGTGCCGCCAGCGGCATCGACATCTGGTTCGTCGACCAGATCGCCGCACTCGGCGAGATGTTCGCGGAGCTGCAGAACGAGATCGCCGAACTCGCCCACCTCGACACCGATACGTTCCGCCGGGCCAAGCGGGCGGGTTTCTCGGACCGGCAGATCGCCGCGATCCTCGGAGCGCGCGAGGACGACGTCCGCGCGCGTCGTTGGCAACTCGGGATACGACCCGTATTCAAGACCGTTGACACGTGCGCCGCGGAATTCGAAGCGAGCACGCCCTACCACTACTCGGCGTACGACGAGGAAACCGAGGTTCGTCCGTCCACCAAGCCGAAGGTGATCATCCTCGGCTCGGGGCCCAACCGGATCGGCCAGGGCATCGAGTTCGACTACGCGTGCGTGCATGCGAGCTACGCGCTGCGGGACGCCGGCTACGAGACCGTGATGGTCAACTGCAATCCCGAGACCGTCTCCACCGATTACGACACCAGCGACCGGCTCTACTTCGAGCCACTCACCGTCGAGGACGTGCTCGAAGTGGTGCACGCCGAACAGCAAGCCGGTGAGGTCGCCGGGGTCATCGTGCAGCTGGGCGGGCAGACGCCGCTGCGGCTCGCCCAGGCGCTCAAGGACGCCGGTGTGCCGATCGTCGGCACCACGCCGGAGGCCATCCACCTCGCCGAAGAACGTGGAGCGTTCGGCCGGGTCCTGGCCGCAGCCGGATTGCCGGCACCCAAGCACGGCGTGGCGACGTCGTACGACGAGGCGAAGCAGATCGCCGACGCCGTCGGCTATCCCGTCCTGGTGCGGCCGTCCTACGTGCTCGGCGGCCGCGGCATGGAGATCGTCTACGACGACGACATGCTCGTGTCCTACATCGAGCGTGCGACTCAGGTCACGCCCGAGCACCCGGTGCTGGTCGACCGGTTCCTCGAGGACGCCGTCGAGATCGACGTGGATGCCCTCTTCGACGGCACCGAGCTCTACCTCGGCGGTGTGATGGAGCACATCGAGGAAGCCGGCATCCACTCCGGCGATTCGGCGTGCGCGTTGCCGCCGATCACCCTGGGACGTACCGAGATCACGCGGATCCGCGAGTCGACCGAAGCCATTGCGCGCGGTGTCGGCGTACTCGGGCTGCTCAACGTGCAGTACGCGCTCAAGGACTCGACGCTGTTCGTCCTCGAGGCCAACCCCCGTGCGTCGCGCACCGTGCCGTTCGTGTCGAAGGCGACCGCCGTACAGCTGGCCAAGGCAGCTGCCCGAGTGATGATGGGTGCCACGATTGCCGAGCTGCGCAGCGAGGGGATGCTCCCTGCGTCCGGCGACGGCGGCACCATGCCGGCGGACTGCCACATCTCGGTCAAGGAAGCGGTGTTGCCCTTCCACCGCTTCCCCGGCGTCGACAGCACGCTCGGCCCGGAGATGAAGTCGACCGGCGAGGTCATGGGCATCGACTCGGTCTTCGGGACCGCGTACGCGAAGAGTCAGGCCGCCGCGTACGGCTCGCTGCCGGTCAAGGGCAAGGTGTTCGTCAGTGTCGCCAACCGCGACAAGCGGGCGATGCTCTTCCCGATGAAGCGGCTGCACGATCTCGGCTTCGACATTCTCGCGACGAGCGGCACGGCCGAGGTGCTGCGGCGCAACGGCGTACCGACGACGGTCGTCGGAAAGTTCAGCGAGGGTGGCAGCAGCGTCGTCGAGCTGATCTACGCCGGCGAGGTCGACCTGGTGATCAACACGCCGTTCGGCACCGGGGGAGCGCGCCTCGACGGTTACGAGATCCGCACGGCGGCCGTCGACCGGTCGGTCCCGTGCATCACGACGATCCAGGGCGCCGCCGCCGCGGTGCAGGGCATCGAGTCCCTGATCAGAGGCGACGTCGGAGTACGGCCGTTACAGGACTACCATGCGGCGCTGCGGCTCGACGTGGAATCCGCGTCGGGCGCAGACCGTTCCGCGACCAAGGAGGCGACGCCCTGATGCCTCCCGTGCAGGTCGTCGGCGAAGTGCTCGCGGTCAAGCGCACCGGCGCCTACATGTCGATGACTCTCGTGGCGCCCGGCGTGGCGGAGGGGGCCAAGCCCGGCCAGTTCGTGGCGGTTGCGATTGGCGGCCAGGACACCGGGATGATCCTGCGGCGGGCGTTCTCGATCTACGCCGTCAAGGAACGCGGGGTGTACGGAGGCACCGTCGAGTTCGTGTTCGCGGTGGCCGGCAGGGGCACCGAGTGGCTCGCCAGGCAGCGGCCGCACGACCCGATCGACGTCGTCGGACCGCTGGGCAAGCCGTTCAAGCTGCCGGCCCACCCAGCTGTGTGCACCCTCGTGGGCGGTGGCTACGGGAGCGCGCCGCTGTTCGCGCTGGCCGAAACGCTGCGAGCGCGCGGCTGCAAGGTCAACTTCGTCCTCGGCGCGGCGACTGCCGACCGGCTCTTCGGCGCGCTGGACGCCAAGCGCATCAGCACGCTGGTGGCCTTCACGACGGAGGACGGATCGCAGGGCGAGACAGGTCGCGTGTCCGACGTCCTCCCGGACATCATCGACAAGAGCGGGACCGAGGTCGTCTACGCCTGCGGGCCGATGGGGATGCTGCGGGCGGTCGCCGAGATCGCGGACTACCACGGGATTCCCAGTCAGCTGGCCGTCGAGGAAGCGATGGCGTGCGGCATCGGTGTCTGCATGACCTGCGTCCTTCCGGTCCGCGGTGACGACGGCCTCACGCGGATGGTGCGCTCGTGCGTCGAAGGGCCCGTCTTCATGGGTGACTCGATTCGCTGGGACGCGCTCGGCACCGTGCCGGCCGACTGTGTGGGAGCGCCGAGATGACCGAGGTGACCGTCCGTCCGGCCAAGCCGCCGGTGGTGCCCGGCCCGGCCGTTGACATGACGACGACGCTCGCCGGTGTCGTGTATCCCAACCCGATGTTCACGGCATCGGGTTGTGCGGCGTACGGCCAGGAGCTCGATCAGTTCTTCGATGTGTCGAAACTCGGGGGCTTCGTCACAAAATCGATCATGGTGCACGCGCGCGCCGGTCGGCCGACGCCGCGGATGGCCGAGACGCCGAGCGGCATGCTCAACTCGATCGGGCTGCAAGGCCCTGGCATCGAGCGATTCATCGAACGTGACCTGCCGTGGCTGACCGAACGCGGGGCGCGCACCGTCGTGTCGATCGCCGGCTCGACCATCGAGGAATACACGAAGCTCGCGCAGAAGCTGCGTGGCCGGGCGGGCGTGTCGATGATCGAGGTCAACATCTCCTGCCCGAACGTCGAGGAGCGCGGGCAGGTCTTCGCGTGCGACGCCGGTGCCGCGTCGGCGGTGATGACGGCCGTGCAGCGGGCGTCGTCGGTGCCCGTGTTCGCGAAGCTGTCACCGGACGTCACCGACATCGCGACCATCGCCCGGGCCTGCGTCGTCGGTGGCGCGGACGGCTTGTCGCTGGTCAACACGCTGCTCGGCATGGTCATCGACACCAAGCGCATGCGCCCCGCTCTCGCCGGCGTCACCGGCGGATTGTCCGGACCGGCGATCCGACCGGTGGCGGTTCGCTGCGTCTGGCAGGTCCGCAACGCACTGCCGGACACCCCGATTCTCGGCATGGGTGGCATCCGAACCGGCAACGATGCCTTGGAATTCCTGCTCGCCGGGGCTTCGGCGGTTTCCGTGGGCACCGCAGTCTTCGGTGATCCGCAGGCGCCGCTGCGGGTGCTGCGCGAACTGCGCAACCTGCTCTCCGAACGAGGCATCGGGCGAGTCTCGGACGTGGTCGGGATGGCTCACCAGCAACAAGCCGAGCAGGACGTCGCTGCCGACGACGACCAGCTCGAGGAGTACGACGACGTCGTCGACGAGGAGGTGCTCTGATCTACGGCGGCCGCGCGCCCATTGCTGTCGCACTGGATGCCCCTGACGTGGAGACCGCAGCCCGTTGGGCGACCTCGGTCGAACGCTACGTGTCCTGCATCAAGGTCGGACTCGAACTCTTCTGCAAGCATGGGCCCGACGTCGTCTCCGTCGTTCGCGGGGGATCGCACGTCGACCTGTTCCTCGACCTCAAACTGCACGACATCCCGGCAACTGTCGCCGGCGCGGCGCGGTCGGTTGCGCGACTCAAACCGACCTATCTCACGGTGCACGCGAGTGGTGGCCCGGCGATGGTTCGCGCCGCAGTGGAGGCCGCGCCCGACGTCGCGATCGCCGGCGTCACGATACTGACCAGTCTGGCCGAGGACGACCTTGACGCGGTCGGGTTGCGCGGACCGGCGCGGGACGCCGTACGCCGCCTCGCGGTGATGTCCGTCGGCTGCGGTGCGCGAGCTCTCGTGTGCAGCCCGCAAGAAGTCGCCCTCGTCCGCGCTGAGGTCGGTCCGGGCATCATCCTGATCACCCCCGGCGTGCGTCCCGCGGGCTCCGGCGCCGACGACCAGGCCCGGACGGCGACACCGCAACAGGCACTCGCCGACGGCGCCGACCTGCTCGTGATCGGCCGCCCGATCACCGCGGCGCGCGACCCGGGTTCGGCTGCCGCGGCGATTGCGGCGTCGCTCACAGCGCGGCCCTGAGAGCAGAACCTGACCGCCCGCATTGCCCGACAGGGTCAGAACTCGCTACGTTCTCGCCCTTGCGAGTACCGCTTGCCAATGGATCCAAGTTTCGACAGGAGCGCCGCGTGGCACTGCCGCCACTGACACCGGAGGAGCGATCCGTTGCTCTCCGGAAGGCCGCGGAAGCGCGCCGGGTCCGCGCCGAAGTCAAGGCGAAGCTCAAGCATTCCGGAATGACGCTGCGCGAAGTGCTGGTCAAGGCAGACAGGGACGAGACGCTGGGCAAGATGAAGGTGTCGGCCGTTCTCGAGTCGATGCCGGGGGTCGGCCGCGTTCGCGCCGCGCGCATCATGGACAAGCTGGAGATCTCTCCGAGTCGACGTGTGCGCGGCCTCGGCGCGAAGCAGCGGCAGGCACTCGAGCGCGAGTTCGCCGCGGGTGACGCCGGGGCCTGACGCCGGTCGCTCCGCGCCGGACGCGGCAGCGGATCGCGGCCGGCTCGTCGTACTGTCCGGTCCATCGGGTGTCGGCAAGGGCACGGTCATCGCGCGGATCCGCGAGCGCTACCCGTCCCTGTGGGTCAGCATTTCGGTGACGACCCGGCTCCCGAGACCCGGGGAGGTCGACGGCGTGCAGTACCACTTCGTCACCGAGGATGAGTTCGAGGCGCTGGTCGCGGACGGCGCATTTCTCGAGCACGCGGCGTACGCCGGCAACAACTACGGGACGCCGCGGGAGCCGGTCGAGGAGCGGCTCGGGCGCGGTGAACCGGCACTCATCGAGGTCGAGGTGCAGGGCGCGCGGCAGGTGCGCGCGTCGATGCCTGAAGCGCTGCTCGTGTTCTTGGCCCCGCCGTCGTGGGAGGAACTCGTGCGCCGGCTCGTCGGCCGCGGGACCGAGGACCAGGACAGCGTCACCCGGCGCCTCGAGATCGCCGGGGACGAGCTCAGTGCCGAGGACGAGTTCGATCAGGTCGTGATCAACTACGACATCGGGGCCGCCGCGGACCGCGTGGTAGCCTTGACGCTCAATCCACTCGACTGACCAGCGGTTTCCGCTGCCCCGAGTGTTGCGCTTGCTGAGAGGAAACTCCCCTTGTCCGGTGTCACGCCGAACCCCGAAGGCATCACCAACCCGCCTATCGACGAGTTGCTCGAGCGCACCGACTCCAAGTACAGCCTGGTGATCTACGCCGCCAAGCGCGCGCGGCAGATCAACGCCTACTACTCGCAGCTCGGCGAAGGCCTGCTCGAGTACGTCGGACCGCTCGTCCCCGCGGGACCGCAGGAGAAGCCACTGTCGATCGCGCTGCGCGAGATCGCGGCTGGCCGGCTCACGTACGAGTCGATCGACACCCCGATCGCCTAGGCATGACGGCTTCCGGGCCGGGCTTCCTGCCGGCGAACGCCGATGGGGACGCCCGGCCTTTTGTCGTCCTGGGCGTGTCCGGCGGCATCGCGGCGTACAAGGCCGTGCAGCTGCTGCGCCTGCTCACCGAAGCCGGCTGCCGGGTGCGCGTCATCCCTACCGCCGGTGCGCTGCATTTCGTCGGCGCGGCGACCTTCGCCGCCCTGTCCGGCGAGCCGGTGACCACCGAGGTCTGGGACAGCGCGGAGGAGGTCCCGCACGTGGCGCTCGGCCGGCAGGCCGATCTGGTCATCGTCGCGCCGGCCACTGCCGACCTGCTCTCACGTGCCGCGACCGGCCGCGCTGACGACCTGCTGACCGCGACGCTGCTCACCGCGCGCTGTCCGGTCGTCTACGCCCCGGCCATGCACACGGAGATGTGGGAGCACGAGGCGACCCAGTCCAACGTCGAGTTGCTGCGGCATCGCGGGGCCGTGGTCGTCGCGCCCGCGGTCGGGCGGTTGACCGGCGCCGACAGTGGCGCCGGCCGGTTGCCCGAGCCGGACGAGCTTGCGGCCGTCGTTCTCGGAGCGCTGCGCGGGGGGTCGGGCGATCGCGCCGACCTGGTCGGCCGGCACGTCGTCATTTCCGCTGGTGGCACGCGGGAGTACCTCGACCCGGTGCGCTTCCTGGGTAACCGGTCGTCGGGCAAGCAGGGCTACGC
>JBDSAK010000533.1:0-3921 GCA_039922195.1 Mycobacteriales bacterium | reverse complement strand
ATCGTACCCTCATGCGGTACGACACGAGCGGCCGCCTCGAGAGGATCGAGTATCCAAACGGGATCGACGAGGTCTACGACTACGCACCAAGCTGGATCGGCTCGACCGCCTGGCCATCGACGGACTTCTCGGGCATGGAGATCCGGTTCTATGCCCGTGAGATGGGCGCAGAGTTTGTGCGGAAGCGACGCTCTCTCGTGTTCCACAAGCGCCGCGACCTCAACGGAGCACTCGTGCCGTGGTCGCGACCCTATAAGGGCGACCTCTTGTACCGGTACTACTACCAGCAGGGCGAGTTCCTCACCGACCTCGCCAACCCATCCGCAGACGCAACCTACACGATTCCACCGAGTGGGGTCGCTGCCAGCGGCGCGCAGTTCGTCGAATACGGGTATGTCCCTGGTACGGCGCTCGTGGCGCGCGTGAGTCAAGGTGTCGCAGTGAGCGTGACGGGCTCCGTCACCTCGCCGATCGTCGACGTGGTTTGCTACCAGTACGGCGTCTTTGGCGGACGAGCACGCGTGCAGCAAGAATCCCTCCCGCTCGAGGGACTCGTCTACACATTCTCCTATGCGGTCGACGGCGCGAACACGGACGCCTACGGCCAGAACAGGCTGCAATCCGGCACACGCACCGACAACCTCGGTGGCCTTACTCCTGGACTTTGGATGGATACCAGAGGCTCGTCTCGGAGACGGTTACGCCCAGGACGGGGGTCGGCGTGCAGTCGCGCGCTGCGGATCCGGACTTTCCTGCCCTCGTGGAGCCGCCGTCCATGACGACAACCTACGAGTACTCGACTGCGTGGTGTTCGTGCGGCGGCAAAATCACGGCCATCACCGATGCCCCGAGCGGCCGTCGCATTGAGTTTGACTATGATGCACTGACGGGCTTGCTGACAGCGCAGCGTGAGCTAAACCCGTCGGGCGCGACCGCCCCGGCGGTCACACAATGGGAGTGGGTTCCGGCTGTCGCGGGCGATGTCTACGGGGCCTACCGGCTCGTCGCGACGACGATGCCCGATGGCAAGCAATGGAGCTACTCCTACGTGTCTGTGCCGAGGCACAACGTGGCATGGGGCGTGAAGCACCAATACGTAACCGCGACTTCGACGCAGTTTTTCGTGCAGGGCGATGCGACGCTCCACGTGCTGACTTCGACGTCTCGGTTCCATGTGAACGACCCTGTTCTCGATGGCCAGGGGCGTCAAGCGGCGTTCGTTGGCCAACTCACTCGGACGGAAGACGCGGATGGAGTCACCACCGACTACACGCACGACGGGTTTGGTCGCTTGCAGCAGATCGTCCGCAACGCCGGCGGCGGCGGGCTGCAGGTGACGCACGGCCTGACGCTCGATCGCTTTGGCGACTTGGTTGGCCTGACCACCAACGCCGGCTCGACGCTCGAGCAGTCTCTGACGTTCCAGCAGGATGGGTGCGGGCAAGTCGCGCTCGTCAGTGGAACGGTCGGCGGTGTCTCGATCGAGCAGCGCAACTACTACGACCGTTGGGGTCATCTCTGCGTTTCGTTGCGGACCAACAAGGCCTCGTCCGGCGCGGCGCCCGACGACTTCGGCGTGCCGCCGCGTAGCGATGCGGCTCGGGCCTGGCTTCGCGACGAGTTCCACCACTACGGCCAACGTCTCGTGATGACCTTGCGCGACCGGCGCGCGCTGGACCGCGACGAGCAGGGCCCCATTGCGGATGCCGCGGATGCGCGATTCCTGCGCACGGATTTCGCCTGGACTCCGGATGGCCTGCTCACCGAAGTCGCGCAGCCCAACGGGGCCAGCACGCTCCTGACCTACGATGGCTATGGAACCGTCTACCGAGTGCGGCGCGCCGCCGCCGGTCAGCAGCCGATCACGCTCGTGCGCGAGTTCGTCAACTCGGCCCTCGAGGTGATCCAAGAGGTTCGAGGCGAGGACAGCCTGCTGCTGGTGACGGGCATCGAACGCAACGCCGCTGGCATCGTCAGCAAGATCGTCGAGCCCCAAGTCAGCGCGCCCGTCGGCTACCCGTGGACGCCGGCGAGTGCCAGCCACGAGTTCACGACCGACGTCATGGCGCGAACCACGGAAGCTCGGACGCTCTTCGGGACGACATTGCTGACGAGACGGAGCTTTACCTACGACGAACTCGGCCGACCGGTCGTGGCCCGTGTGTTCGAGGGCACGGCAAGCACGCCATCGCAAACCTTCACGACGGTGTGGGAGGCAGCGAGCAGAGTCAAGCGGGTGACAGGCCCTGCGGGTCGCTTCGTCGAGCGCGACCACGACGCGCTGGGCCGCGTCACAGAAGTCCGAGATTCTCGGCCAACCCAGCCAAACAAGGTGCTCTTCGAGTACTTCGCGAATACCGACCTGCTCCACAAGGTGACGCGACGAAGCTTTGATGAGCTCGGCAGTGCCTACGTCAACTCCGAGACGCGCTATACCCGCGACTCGCTCGGTCGGATCCTGCAGATCGACGATGGCCCGATGGGTGCTACGCTGCAGCACCGTTTCTCGTACTACTCGACGGGGCAGACGGAGACGTACACCGACCCGAGCGGCAAGGTGGAGAAGTACCTGCCCGACGCCCTCGGTCGACTCGTGGAGCGCTTCCTGCCCAGTGCGCAGCCGATCGGGGCCCAGCCGATCTGGAACGGCACGACGTACCTCGACTGGACGGGCACGAACGACCGCACCGAGATGCACCAGCAGGACGGCCGCGGCCGGCTGACGAAGACGCTCTACGACTTCGTCGGGCGACCGTTCGCACTGATGGAGCCAGGGGCAGCGACCGAACCGACGGCGGCGAGCCCGCACCAACCCTTCGCGCGCTACCTGAGCTACGACGCGGCGTCGCGGCTCTCGAGCATCGCTGCCGGCGACAACGTGCTGGTCCACTTCGCGCGCGACGGCATGGGGCGCATGATCGTTCGCAAGACGGCATCGGCAGGACAGCCGAACGTCTCTTGGTATCACGGCCTGGACCTGGTCAAGCGGAACGCGCTGGGCCAGGTCGTTTCTACGCAGAGCTACTTTGGGCCAGATGGAACGGGTGGACTGCACTCGGTCGAGGACTTCGAGCGCGACGCGCTGGGGCGCACGCATCGCGAGTCGTTTGGCTACTTCCTGGCCGCCAACGCCACCGACGTGCTCAGCACCTACAACGGCGGCGACCCGTTCCGAACTGGGGTCCGGTACGCAAACCACCTGACGGCTGCGGATGGCAACGATCTCTGGCTCGACTACGCGCCCGACGCGGTTGGGCGCACGTCGTCGATCGACTGGCGCGCGGCGAGTGCAGCGCCACCGAGCCCGCTGGCCGACTACCTGCACCAAGGCGGTGCGACCCGGCGGCGGACGACGTGGCTGCCGACCAACCCAGTGAGCTCGTTTGACACGGACTACGGCTATGACGTCTACGGCCGGATGCAGCGGATCGACCAGTCGTTCAGCGCGCAGGCGTTCGTCGAGTTCCACTACGACGCGGCGAGCAACCTGGTCAAGGAGGTCTACAAGAAGCAGGGTGGACCGACGCAGCTCGGCGATCGCTTCGCCTACGACGAACACCATCGGTTGCAAAAGGCGTGGCTCGGCAGCGGCAGCATGACGGTGTCGGATCCCGACGTGGCGTCGTACGTGCAGCGGCTGACGTACGGGCTGGACGCGGCGAACAACCGGACGAGCGTGGAGATGAAGCCGGGGTCGGGCTCGCCGGTGACGGCGAGCTACAGTACGCAGGACTCAGGCGAACCACAGGGTCCGAGCAACCGTTACGATTCGGCCGAGGGCGTGGTGCCGGAATACGACGCTCGCGGCAACACCATCTACGATGGCAACCTCTTCTACGTCTACGACGCCATGAACCGGCTGACCGAGGTGTATGCGGTGCAGCACGGCGATGGCTTCGCGGGTGGCGGAGCACAGGCATC